>CAZZDX010000119.1:0-9231 GCA_964653185.1 uncultured Bacteroidales bacterium | reverse complement strand
CTGAAGGACGGGGCTAATGATAATAAAATATAATTTAATTTATGAACTTAGCGAAGCGATCTCACGAAGTAATAATTTAGGTTAAAAAGTAATTATTTGGAAAACATTTTCTTTTTATTAAAGATAATTTCCCCGAAGGGGAAAAATATTAATAACTCCGTATGCAATGCGGAGTTAAAGAAATAATAAGTCATGTTACAATCAGGCGGTTGCTTGATTGAATTAAACTATCATAATAATTATTTTTTATTAAACTATTCTTTTTACAAATTCTAATATTTTTTTATAACTTTGTAACCTTAAATTTAATTTCAGGTTATTAAATTTAATAATTCCGATAAAATCATAATAAAAAAATATAAAAACTATGTCAGGACACAATAAATGGTCAAGTATTAAACACAAAAAAGGAGCAAATGATGCCAAGAGGTCAAAAATGTTCTCTAAAATCATTAAAGACATTACTATAGCAGTCAGAGAATCAGGAAGCGATCCTTCATCAAACCCACGATTACGTTTATCTATATCAAATGCTAAAGGATGTAATATGCCAAAAGATAACATTCAAAGAGCTATTCATAAAGCATCAGATAAAAATGCATCTGCTTTGATAGAAACAATCTACGAAGGACACGGTCCGGGCGGCATTGCTATTTTTGTAGAATCTACAACAGATAATCAGCAACGAACAATAAGCAATGTCCGTTCTTATTTTAATAAACACGGTGGTATTCTTGGAACAAACGGCTCTCTAAGCTTTTTGTTTGACAGAAAAGGAATATTTACCATAGCTCAAAATGATTTAAAAGAAGATGATTTTATTATGGAGATAATTGATGCAGGAGCAGAAGATGTTGAACTTGAAGATAAGTTCTTTACTATAACAACTAAAATGGAGGACTTTGGCTCAATGATGAAAAAACTTGAACAAATGAATATTGAACCTGAAAATGCAACTTTACAAAGAATACCTAAAAATACTGTAAAATTAGATACTGAAACAGCTAAAAAAGTTCTTAACTTAATGGATATCCTTGAAGATGATGATGATGTTCAGGAAGTATATCATAATTTAGAAATTACAGACGAATTAATGAAAGATATGTAAATATAAAGCGGACAAGTTGTATAAGTATAAACAAGTTGAACTAAACCGCCTTTGGCAGTAGTTATTTTTTTGTATCTTTGAATTTCGCATAAAACACTATTACGTTAAGCAAAATAAATGAAAACGATGGATACAATAGACACAATGGTTAAAGTTAATGTAGACACATTAATAAATAATGTTTCTATACCTGTGAATGAAACTTTAAATAAAGTATGGTCAAATAATGAAATCTGGACTATTTCATTAGCAATAATTGCATTGATTACAACAATAATTATAGGATTTTATCAACACAAGACTTCTAAACGTCAAATCCTATTTGAGGAAAGATTAGATAGATTTGAAAATCAAAAAGGCGAAGTTATATTGACTTCAATAATTATACGATACTTTATTACATTTCTTAATGCTTGGACTAAAAATGCAAAAGTAAAAAGTAAAGTAAAAACTGATATAGTAAGTGTTCAACAGTTTATTAATGAAGTGGACAGTATATCAACTGATTTGAATAATTTAATCAATAACCCATTTTATATAAAACTTATTGAGAGGTTTCCTGAGATTATAATTTATAATACAAGATTGAAACGAACTATTGTGGAACAAAAAATAATTGCAAATAAAGATTTATCAAAATTTGCTTTAAGTAGTGGAACATTTAAGGATTTTAGAAATTTTCTAAATGTTTTAAAAGTAAAAAGTGAAAATACAATAATTTTTGAGACTCAAACCCTTAAAGACTTGATGAAGTTAATTGAAGATTTTATGAAATTAAATCCAGTTTTGAAATAATACTTTGCCTAACAAATGGTATAAGTGCATGCGGGTTTCAGAGATTTTCGGAGGTTTGCGGCTCCCTGCTACCGCACGATTGTATCGTGTGGTTTAGAAACAGGAATAATAATTTAACGTTAGTTAATAAAAACAATAATTTTTATTACATTTGAATCATAAGTGGTAATTACAAATTTTATAATCCAGAAGGAGTTTATTTTGTAAGTTTTGCAGTAGTTGAATGGTTAGATGTATTTACAAGAAACGAATATAAAGACATAATAATTGATAGTTTACATTATTGCCAAAAAAAAAAGGAATATTAGATAATGTTATTGTTATTAAAGAAAAAATAAATACCACACGATACAATCGTGCGGTAGCAGGGTTATAACTTATTGATTATTAACTGTTTAAATAACAGAGTTTAAACCTCTGTTTTAACAACCATATTTTTTTAATTAAACCTAAAAAATTAAGTTTTTAGACAAAACTGCTGTTGTGCAGCATACGAAAAAAAAGCCATCACACAAATAGCACATTTATTTTTTTGCCAAAATGCAAAATACCAACCTAAAAAAACTAAAAGAGCCATTTTTTTGCCAACGTTCAATCAGGAAATTGAAATATTTAAACTAACTTTGAATTTTTTAAAAATTTTGAAATAAAGGATAAAGAAATATGGACGGAAAAAACCTAACACCACAGGAAGAAAAACTAAAACAGTTGAAAGAAATTTTACCTGAAGCATTTGCCGAAGGAAAAGTTGACTGGGAAAAACTCAAAGCCACTTTGGGCGAAGATATAAACTTTGCTAACGAAAGATATGTATTGAACTGGGCAGGAAAAAGTGATGCCTTTAAAGTTTTGCAAACACCAACAACAAAAACTTTGGTTCCTGACAAAAAAGAATCTGTAAACTTTGACGAAACCAAAAATATTTTTATTGAGGGCGAAAATCTTGAAGTATTGAAAGTGCTGCAAAAAAGCTACTTTGGAAAAGTAAAAATGATTTATATTGACCCGCCTTACAACACAGGAAACGACTCTTTTATTTATCCCGACAAATTTTCTGAAACCAAAGCAGAATACCAAAAACGGATTGGCGACAAAGACGAAGATGGCTACCTAACCAAAGACAATATATTCTCCTCCTTTGGAGGAGTACCCGAAGGGGGATGTGGTTTTAGAAAAAACAGCAAAGAAAACGGACAATACCACAGCAATTGGCTCAATATGATGATGCCAAGATTATATTTGGCTAAAAATCTTTTAAAGCAAGACGGCGTTATTTTTATCTCTATTGATGATAATGAATTAAATAATTTGAAAAATTTGTGTGATGAAATATTTGGTGAAGAAAACTTTAGAAGTCAGATAATTAGAGCAACAGGAACTACAACTGGACAAGAAGCAATGAAGATTGGTAGTTCCTATGATTCTTGCCTTTGTTATTCAAAATCCTATCTATTTGAATTAAAAGGGATACCACTCAAAGGAAAAGATTTAAATCGTTTCAATAATGATGACAATGATGGTAAGGGTAAATATGCATTGCTTCAGCTCAGAAAAACAGGAAATGCAGACAGAAAAGAAGATAGGGAGGGTATGTTCTTTCCTATAACAGCCCCAGATGAAAGTTTAGTTTATCCAATAGGACCTTCAGATTATTTAAGTAGGTGGCGGGTTGGTAAAGGAAAATTCAAAATATTTTTAGACGACAACCTTATTGTGTGGAAAGAAAATTCAGATTACGAAGAACTTGATGATGAAGATGAAGAAAATGAGGATGATATAGACGAAAAAGTGAACGACTATTTATCTATAACCAATGACAATGTTGATATAGAGAAGTTTAAATCAAAATGGAAACCTTATGTTAAATACTACTTATCCGACAGAACTAAACAGGTATCTAACCTATGGATAGACATAGATGGTAATAAAAAAGGCAGCATTGAATTAAAGTTGTTATTTGACAAGAAAAAACTTTTTGATAACCCAAAACCAACAGATTTTATCAAAAGACTAATTACAATTAGTACAGGTAAAAATGACACTATACTTGATTTTTTTGCAGGAAGTGGTTCAACTGCACACTCTATTTTAAATTTTAATAAAGAACAAAAAACAAAACATAATTTCATTTGTGTGCAATTACCTGAGCCCTGTCAAGAAAAAAGTATATCCTACAAAGCAGGTTACAAAACCATAGCAGATATTGCCAAAGAAAGAATCCGCAGAGCAGGTAAAAAAATACAGGAAGAAATTAACAAAAAAATAAAATCCAAAGAAAAAGAGATAAAAGAATTTGAAAGTCAATTAGATATTGACAGAAAAGAAGAAAAAATAAACAATCTAAAAGCTGAAATTGAAAAATTAAAACAGCAAGATATCGGCTTCAAAGTCCTTAAACTATCCAACAGCAACTTTAAACAATGGCAACAAATAAAAGGCAATGATGCACAAGCATTAGCAAAACAAATGGAAATGTTTGTTGACCCTGTTTCAGAAAATGCCACAACTGAAAATATGGTTTATGAACTCTTACTAAAAAGTGGTAAAGACCTAAATTCTAAATTGGAACACAAATTCCCCTCCTTTGGAGGGGTGTCCGTAGGACGGGGTGGTAAAACATCCTTTGTAAAAGTAGATGATAAAGCACGAAACAGTAAGAATTATTTTAATTTACCCTACAATCCCAAACTAAAAGAACGAGCCAGAGAGCTCCGCAAAGCAGGAAATTTATCAGAAGTATTATTTTGGAATGAGATAAAAAATAAACAGTTTAAGGGCTTTGATTTTGACAGACAAAAAATAATAGGAAATTATATTGTTGATTTCTTTTGTACCAATTGCAATGTGGTGATAGAAATAGATGGAGTAAGTCATGATGATAAGCAAGAATATGATGCTAAAAGAGATGCCTATTTAGAAAGTTTGGGACTTACTGCAATACATATTGATGATTTGGATGTGAAGAAGAAGTTAAATGAGGTGATGAATTACCTTTATAACCACCCCGCCTTATCAGGCACCATTCCAAAGGAGGGGAATAAACAACCGGCAGAAGATGGTAGCTACTATTGCGTAAACAATAATGAATTGATTTTTATGCTTGAAAAAGCAAGCCAGGAAATTGTTGAATCAGTTTTAAAAGAGAAACCGCAAAAAGTTGTTGCTCTTGACAGATTATTTAAAGGAAATGACCAGTTAAAAACAAATACAGCCTTGCAAATGCGCGATGCCGGCATTGAGTTTAAAACTATATAAAATTAACAATGGATAATTTACAAAATACAGATAAAAATTTGTTTCAAGACCTTGCCCGAATTATTGAGCAAGGCAAAAAACAAGTTGCTGTTCAGGTAAATAGTACATTAACGCTAACTTATTGGCAAATAGGCAAACGTATTAATGACAATGTTTTACAAAACCAACGAGCAGAATACGGAAAACAAATTGTGTCATCAGTGGCAACACAATTGGTTGAAAAATACGGCAGAAGTTTTGAAGCAAAAAACTTACGCAGAATGATGCGATTTGCTATTGTTTTCCCTGATTTTGCAATTGTCGCACCAGTGGTGCGACAATTGAGTTGGTCTCATTTTTTGATTCTTTTTGCTGTTAAAAATGAAGATGCCAGAATGTTTTATGCACAAAAAGCTATTGAATCTTTGTGGAGTAAAAGAGAACTTAAAAGACAAATAGAAAGAAAAGTTTATGAACGAACAGAAATAGCCAAAACTCAAAATCCTATAACAATACAAAATAATAATAGTGAAACAGTAGTTTTTAAAGACCCCTATTTTCTTGATTTTTTGGGCTTAAAAGACGGCTACCTTGAAAAAGATTTAGAATCGGCAATTATTAAAGAATTAGAAAATTTTATTTTAGAACTTGGTGTTGGTTTTACATTTGTAGAACGACAAAAACGAATAATACTCGACGGTAAAGATTTTTATATAGACCTTTTATTTTTTCATCGAAAGCTAAAAAGGTTTGTTGTTATTGAATTAAAACTTGGCGAATTTAAAGCCAGCCACAAAGGGCAAATGGAACTTTACCTAAAATGGTTAGACAGATACGAAAAACAAGAAGGCGAAAACAGCCCGATAGGTTTAATACTTTGTGCCGAAGCAAGCCGTGAACAAATAGAATTACTTAAAATGCACAAAGACGGAATAATGGTTGCCGAATATTGGTCTGAATTACCCCCAAAAAAATTATTAGAAAATAAACTTCATTCACTTTTAATTGAAGCAAAAGAAAGAATGGAAATTAAAAAAATCAGAGAAGGAAAATGAAATTAACGTTTGAATCTAATCTGCAATTCCAGCAAGACGCAATTAAATCAATAACAAATTTATTTGAAGGTCAACCTATGGAATATTCTATAATGGAATACGAATTAAAAGAAGAAGGTAAATTAAACTTAATAAATGGAGTTGGCAATAAGCTCATTTTATCAGAAGAACAAATCTTAAACAATTTACAAAGCATACAAGAGAATAATGATGTTAAGAAATCAACTGAATTAGAAGGAATGCACTTTTCCATTGAAATGGAAACAGGAACAGGGAAAACTTATGTGTATTTAAGAACTATTTATGAACTAAATAAACTTTACGGTTTTAAAAAGTTTGTAATTGTTGTGCCTTCTGTTGCCATTCGTGAAGGAGTTTTAAAAAATCTGGAAATCACTCACGAGCATTTTCAAAATCTATACGATAATACACCAATAAATTTTCAGGTTTACGACAGCAGTAAAGTTTCTACATTAAGAGGTTTTGCAACCACAAACACAATAGAGGTTTTGGTAATTAATATTGATTCATTTGCCAAAGATAAAAATATTATCAATAAACCTAACGATAAATTAAACGGACAAAATCCTGTAGCGTTTATTCAAGCTACAAATCCATTTGTAATTGTTGACGAACCGCAAAATATGGAAACAGAAAAGCGGACAAATGCTATCAACAATTTAAACCCTCTTTGTACACTTCGTTATTCTGCAACGCACCGTAACCTTTACAATCTAACTTACAGCTTAAATCCTGTTAAGGCATATGATTTGGGATTGGTAAAACAAATAGAAGTAGATTCCATTGTAGAAGAAAATGCATATAATGATGCTTTTGTATCAGTTGAATCAATTACTGCAACCAAAACAAAAGTAACTGCAAAAGTTTCAATAAACAGTAACGATAAAGGCGGAGTAAAAAAGAAAAAAGTTAGTATAAAAGTTGGAGATGATTTGTATAAACTTTCAAATGAAAGAGAAATTTATTCAGACGGATATATTGTTGAAGAAATTGATGCTACAAATAACTGTATCTCATTCTCAAACGGAAGTATTTTATACAAAGGTGATACACAGGGCAGTTTGACAGATGAAATAATGAAAATGCAAATCCGCAAAACAGTTGAAGAACACTTAAAGAAAGAAAAACACCTAAATAAAAAAGGCATCAAAGTATTGTCTTTGTTTTTTGTTGATAGAGTAGCCAATTATCGCCAATATGATGGTGCAGGAAATCCGATACAAGGAAAATTTGCTCAATGGTTTGAAGAAATTTATCAGGAATATATTACAAAACCAACTTTCAAGGAATTAGATAAATTTCCGATTTCTAAAATACACAATGGTTATTTTTCGCAAGACAAAAAAGGGAAGCTAAAAGATACGTCAGGTGAAACCCAAGCAGATGATAACACTTACAGTTTGATAATGAAAGATAAGGAAAAGCTATTAGATATTGACAATCCTTTGCAATTTATCTTTTCTCATTCGGCATTGCGTGAAGGTTGGGATAATCCAAATGTTTTTCAGATTTGTACCTTAAATGAAACAAAATCGGAGATAAAAAAACGTCAGGAGATTGGCAGAGGTTTGCGTCTTGCAGTTGACCAAACAGGAAAACGAACTTATGACCAAAATATTAACAGATTAACCGTTGTTGCAAATGAAGCATATAACGATTTTGCAAAGACCTTACAAAAGGAAATTGAAGATGATTGTGGCGTAGAATTTAAAGGCAGGATTAAAAACAAAAGAGAACGTACAGCCATAAAATATAGGAAAGGTTTTGAAGCAGACCCAAAATTTTTGGAAATATGGGAAAACCTAAAAAAGAAAACAACTTATCGTGTGAACTATGACACAAAAAATTTGATTGTTTCAGCTTCAAAAGCAATTAAAGATTTGCCTAAGATAAAAGCACCTTCGATTCGTTCTACCAAAGTTTCAATAAATATGACTGATGACGGAGTTGAAACAATGTATGCAGGCGATAAAGTTGAATCTTATGGAGGTTATTCCTGGAAAATTCCTGATGTATTAGGTTACATTCAAAGCAAGACAGAATTAACACGCTCAACGATTTTAGAAATTTTGATTAAATCAGGAAGAATCAAGGATATTTTAACCAATCCGCAATTATTTTTGGACTTATCGGCACAAGCAATAAAACGGACTTTGTACGACATAATGATAAACGGAATTAAATACCAACAAATTAGTGGTTCTGAATACGAAATGACTTTGTTTGAAGCACAAGAATTAGAGGTTTATTTGAATGATTATACTTTCAATGTAACTGATTCGTCAAAAACAATTTATGAGGAATTAATTCCGTTGGATTCAGGAGTTGAAAGTAAATTTGCACACGATTGTGAAACAAGCGACCAAATAAAGTTCTATTTCAAATTACCAAATTGGTTTAAAATACCTACACCAATAGGAAATTATAATCCTGACTGGGCAGTAGTTTTTGAAGATGACAAAAAAATATATTTTGTTGCTGAAACAAAGGACACAGGAACACTGCAAGTTGATTTATCAAAACTTCCGATGGAACAACAACAAAAAATTAAATGCGGTAAAGCACATTTTAACGAATTTGAAAAAATAGAATATAAAGTAGTGAATAAAGTCGGACAACTGATTGAATAAAATGCTGATATTCCCCGCTACCGCACGATTGTATCGTGTGGTTTAGAGTTTATTTTGTAAGTTTTGCAGTAGTTGAATGGTTAGATGTATGGACAAGAAACGAATATAAAGATATAATAATTGATAGAGACGCACGGCCGTGCGTCTTTACATTATTGCCAAAAAGAAAAAGGAATATTAGGTAATGTTATTGTTATTAAAGAAAAAATAAATACCACACGATACAATCGTTCGGTAGCAGGGTTATAACTTATTGATTATTAACTGTTTAAATAACAGAGTTTAAACCTCTATTTTAACAACCATATTTTTTTAATTAAACCTAAAAAATTAAGTTTTTAGATACTGTGTTAAAATCCAAATTTTTTATTAAAAAAAATATTATTTT
>CAZZDX010000118.1:0-9232 GCA_964653185.1 uncultured Bacteroidales bacterium | reverse complement strand
GCAGGTTTTTCAATACCTATTTTCCACTTTTTATTATTTGTTTTCCTTCCTTTTGCAAATACTTCACCACCTATGTCCACAATATAGTTTTCAATTCCTTTTGATTCAAGAAATTTTCCAATAACATCTACAGAATAGCCCTTTGCAATAGCATTAAAATCAAGTATTATGCGAAAATCTTTTTTTATTATTTTGTTTTTCTTAATACTTACTAATTTATAACCCGTAAATTTGAGCAAACTATCAATAAGAGAGCTGTCTATATCGGATTTATTTTTAAATCCAAAGCCCCAGGCATTGACAAGAGGAGCAACAGTAATATCAAAAGCACCATTGGTTTTTTCTGAAATTTGCTCTGCTTTATTAAATATTTCAATAAAATAATTATCTAAAACAACTGTTGTATCATTTTTATTTATTTTTGATATTAAAGAGGTAGAATCATAAATAGATACTGATTTATCAAAATTTTTTAAAATTGAATCTATTTGAGTTTTATAATTTATTCCATTTTTTTCATAATAAGTGATAGAATAAAATGTTCCCTGAGCTAATCCGTTAAATTTTACACTCTTCAAATTATGAAAGCCATTACAGGAATATAATAAAATTAAGAATAATACTATATAGATTTTTTTCATATTGTTTAAATTCTTAACAAGACAAAAGACAAATTAAAAATTAAAAAGATAAAAGTTCAAAATTTCAAATTCAAAGCATGAAGCACAAAGTCCATAATTAATAATTCATAATTCATAATTAGTAATCTAACTTCCAATTTTTTTTATCACCCATATAATTATACTTACAATTATACTTATCAAAATCATAGTAGTTATAGGAAAATAAAAAGAGAAGTTTTCTTTTTTTACTTTTATATCACCCGGCAAATTACCAAACCATCCAAACTTGCTGCTAAAAAACCATAATATAAGCCCAACAATTACCAGCATAACTCCAATTATAACTATTAACTTACCTGTATTTTGCATTTTTAAACAAATTTTTTTTATGTTAAATAATTATCCAAAAGTAATAATTTTTAACTTCCCAAATTATCAAAAATTAAGGCTAAATTCTATTTTGAAGTGCTGGGTAGTAAAAATTATTTTACACAGAACAATGAGATTCCTCACTTCATTCGGAATCTCCATCTTTATAAAGTAAAATATTTTTTTTGGCACCTCAAAATAAAATTTATCCAAAATTAAATCGTTCTTGTATTAAAAAAAATATTTATTATCTTTGCAATATTAAAATTTATAATAAAATTTAATCATAAAAATAAAATATATCTTTAATTTAACTAACAAGATTTACTAATTTAAAAAATAAAAATTATGAAAAAAACAATGTTATTCATTCTATGCTTATTTGCAATGCTCAGGATTAATTATCTTTCAGCACAAGCTATTACCGACACTTTATATCCCTGTGCCGATGTTTTTGTTACAACATATGGCGGTGGTGAAGGTCTGAATTCATTCTTAAAATTTGATATTTCATCAATTCCCGCTATCAGGCATATTGATCAGGTAAAACTAAATGTTTATATTACTGATATTGACGCTGGCTGGGACGGTGATATATTTTTTTGTAATGCTAACAGCCAAACATGGGTTGAAAGCGACTTTCAAAATGTTCTCTGGAACATTCCCAGAACTGATACTATAAACCAATATAATGGATTTGGCGAAACTTTAGGATGGTCATCATCAACTGACCTTATTTCTATTTTTCTTAAAGATTATTATGCACAACACAACTTTTGTACAGTTTTTATGAAAGATATGCCACCCGAGGATATGACTTCCGGGACAATGGTCGCAGTTCCGGCAGAGGATAGCCCTACATATCTGAAACTAGGTAATTTTAACTATATTTCTTTTTATCCTCACGAATATACAGATGCTACACTTATTCCACAATTAATAGTTACATATAGTCCTCCAAGCAGCGAAACTGATATTATTACTTATAGTTTTCCCGAACAAACAGGACCTGCAAACATTAATGATGTTACTCATACAGTTGATATTGAAGTTGCTATGGGAACAGATTTATCAAATTTAACTGCTACATTCTCTCTTTCAGATGATGCGTATGCCAAAATTGGTGGAGTTACTCAGGTAAGTGGAACAACAGTTAATAATTTTACATCTGCTGTAACTTATACAATAACTGCGGAAGATATTGTTACAACACAGAACTGGACAATAAATGTAACTGAAGCTACTGCCCTCAACAATGAGAATGATTTCCTGTCTTTTAGCTTTCCCGATGAAACTTCTCCGGCAATAATTGATACCTCTGCTCATACAATTGATATTGAAGTAATTTACGGATTGAATTTAACTGCTCTTATAGCAACATTTACTACTTCACCTTTATCAACTGCTAAAGTAGGTGGTGTGTTACAAACAAGCGGTGTAACTCCAAATGATTTTACCGGACCTGTAACTTATGTGGTAATAGCAGAAGATGCTACCCCACAAGCATGGACAGTAACAGTTACAAATGCTTCCCCTCCTCAGGGAGCTCTTTGTGCCAATCCAATTAGTTTAATATTACCTGTTATTGACCTTTCAGGCACAACTTATGGATATGGAAATGACTATTCTACATCCAACTGTTTTGACGTTTACATTGAACAAAACGATATAGTTTATGAATTTACTTTGACAGAAGATGGTTTTATTACCGGCTCTATTTCTACCGGTGATTTTAGTTCGGATTACCCTGGTATGCATATATTAGACGCCTGTCCCGGTTCAGGAGAAAGCTGTATTGCCATAGCTTGTGGTGGAGATGGTGGCTCGTTCACAGAACAACCAATTTCAGCAGGTAGTTATTTTGCTGTTGTCTCAAATCGTAACTGGGGACCACAATTTATTGACTTTACCATGAATCTTAGTTTCAGACCTGTTAGCTCTGAAAATGATATTCTTACTTATAGTTTTCCTGAACAAACAGGACCTGCAATAATTGATACAAGTGCTAATACTATAGATGTTGAAGTTATCTTCGGGACAGATGTAACTACACTTATAGCAGATTTTATTCTTTCTGATTATGCAACAGCTGATATATCTGGAGCTCCTCAAACAAGCGGAGTAACACCAAATGATTTTACCGGCCCTGTAATTTATAAAATAACAGCAGAAGATGGAACAACAATTCAAAACTGGACAGTAACAGTAACAGTTGCTGCAACACAAAGCAGTGAAAATGATATTTTAACTTATAGTTTTCCACAGGAAACAGATACTGCAACAATTGATACAACTGCTCATACAATTGATATTGAAATAATTTACGGAATAGATGTAACAAATTTAATAGCAAATTTTACATTATCAGATTTTGCAACAGCAAAAGTCGGTGCGGTTCCACAAACAAGTGGAGTAACATCAAATGATTTTACTGGTCCTGTAGTTTATAATGTAACAGCCGAAGATGGGACACCACAAGCATGGACAGTAACAGTATCAATTGCCGCTCCTCCACAGGGTGCTGTTTGTGCTAACCCATTCCCAATTACATTACCAATTGAAGATTATTCAGGCACAACTTATGGTTATGGCAATGATTATAATACATCTAATTGTAATGATTTATATATAGGTGGCAATGAAATTATTGGTGAATTCACTCTCCTGGACGATGGTTTTATTTCCGGCTCTATCGCCACTGCTGATGGTATGGCTTATTATCCCGGCATGCACATATTAGATGACTGCCCCGGAACAGGAGAAAATTGTATTGCTCTTGCTTCCGGCTGGAAAAACGGTTATTTTAACAATTCTACTATCTCAGCAGGTACTTATATTGTCGTCATTTCTAATGATACTACATGGGCACCCGAGAGCTATGATTTTGTTATGAATCTTAGTTTTAGATTACCAAATACTGAAAATGATATTCTGGCTTATAGTTTTCCTGAACAAACAAGTCCTGCAATAATTGATACAAGTGCTAATACTATAGATGTTGAGGTTGTCTTCGGAACAGATGTAACAACACTTGTAGCTGATTTTGTAATCTCTGATTTTGCAACAGCAGAAGTAACAGGAGTGCCACAAACAAGTGGAGTAACACCAAATGATTTTACCAGCCCTGTAATTTATAAAATAACAGCAGAAGATGGAACAACAATTCAGAACTGGACAGTAACAGTAACAATAGATATACCAAGCAGTGAAAATGATATTCTGACTTATAGCTTCCCTGAACAAACAGGACCCGCAAATATTAATGATATTGCTCATACTGTTACTCTTGAAGTATCTTTCGGAACAAATGTAGCAAATTTGATTGCGGATTTTACACTATCAGATTCTGCAACAGCAGAAGTAACAGGAGTGCCACAAACAAGCAGTGTAACACCAAATGATTTTACCGGTCCTGTAATTTATAAAATAACTGCAGAAGATGGAACAACAATTCAGAATTGGACAGTAACAGTAACAGTTGCTACTCCAAGCAGTGAAAATGATATTATAAATTATAGTTTTCTTGAACAAACAGGCCCGGCAACAATTGATACAAGTGCTCATACTGTTACTCTTGAAGTATCTTTCGGAACAAATGTAACAAATTTGATTGCAGATTTTACACTTTCAGCCGTAGCAATAGCAGACATAGGTGGAATTCCACAAACAAGCGGTGTAACTTCAAATGATTTTACTCTTCCTGTTATCTATACTGTAACAGCAGAAGATACCTCTGCAACACAGGATTGGACAGTAACAGTAACAATAACACTACCAAATACTGAAAATGATATTCTGACTTATAGCTTCCCTGAACAAACCGGACCCGCAGTAATTGATGCAACTGCTCATACTGTTACTCTTGAAGTATCTTTTGGAACAAATGTAGCAAATTTGATTGCGGATTTTACACTTTCAGCCGTAGCAACAGCAGACATAGGTGGAATTCCACAAACAAGCGGTGTAACTTCAAATGATTTTACTCTTCCTGTTATCTATACTGTAACAGCAGAAGATACTTCTGCAACACAGGATTGGACAGTAACTGTAACAATTGCTGCATCACAAAGCAATGAAAATGACTTTTTAACTTATAGCTTTCCTGAACAAACAGGACCCGCAGTAATTAATACAACTGCTCATACTGTTGCTCTTGAAGTATCTTTCGGAACAAATGTAGCAAATTTGATTGCGGATTTTACACTATCAGATTCTGCAACAGCAGAAGTAACAGGAGTGCCACAAACAAGCAGTGTAACACCAAATGATTTTACCGGTCCTGTAATTTATAAAATAACTGCAGAAGATGGAACAACAATTCAGAATTGGACAGTAACTGTTACCGAAGAACCTGTTAATATTACTGATTTTTCTAATATTAATTCTCAAATCACTGTTTATCCTAATCCAAATAAAGGAATATTTAATATTGTTGTAAAAACTGCGAAAAAAACTGACCTGATTATTGAATTAATGAATATTCAAGGACAGATAATTTACAGAAATGATGTTAAAAGGATATTAATTTATAAAGGTCAGGTAGATGTTTCAGATTTTGCTAAAGGAATTTATTTTTTAAGAATAAATACAGTAAACCAGGTGAAAATTAGAAAAATAGTGATACAATAAACTTTAATGTTCGTCAATTTATTTTGCCGGCTGCCGACTTCTGAGTATGTAACAGTAAATTGTTAATCCTATAGGTTATTCAACCAACGGGATTAATCAGACAATTACCTGATATTTAAACAATTACACTTTTTTCAATTTTACTTTTGTATCAGAAATTATTTACAAATAATCATCAAAATACATTTGGATTTTTCTTAAAAGATGAATTCTGTCTCTTCCTCTCACATTATGCGGATGACAAGGATATACAAAATAATCAACCTGAACATCATCTTTGATACATTTTTCAATAAAAGATAAACTATGCTGAGGCACAACAGTAGAATCCATTAATCCCTGTATTATCAATAGTTTACTATTCAAGCTATCAGCATAATTAAGTAAGTTTGCTTTTTTATATCCTTCAGGATTTTCCTGAGGTGTATCCATATATCTTTCGCCATACATCACTTCATAATATTTCCAATCTATCACAGGACCACCAGCCACTCCGACTTTGAACACATCAGGATTTTTTACAAGCATAGATATTGTCATAAATCCGCCAAAACTCCATCCGTGAACACCTATTCTCGTTGTATCTGCAAAATTTAATTTTTTAAGATATTCCACTCCTTTCATCTGGTCTTTTACCTCAATATCACCAAAATTTCTAAAAACTTTTTGTTCAAAATCCATGCCTCTGTTTGCCGAACCTCTGTTATCAAGAGTAAAAATTATATAACCTTTTTGAGCCATATATTGTAAAAAAAGTCCTGTGCCTGATAACCACGAATCTGTTATCAGTTGAACATGCGGACCACCATAAGTATAAATAATTACAGGATATTTCTTATTTTTATCAAAATCAGGCGGTTTTATCATCCTGCAATAAAGGTCTGTGTTATCATCGCTCTTTATTGTAAAAACAGATGTCTCACCTAAATTATAATCTTTTAAAGGATTTTCATTTTTAAGCAATGTTTGTATTAATTTTCCTTTTGATGTAATAATAGTATATTCGCTTGATATAGTTGTGCTTGTATATACATCAATTAAATATTCAGAATCATAACTTAATTTTGCTGTGTGTGTGCCTTTTGTTGACGAAATTTTTGTGATTTTCTCTGTTTTTAAATCAACAGAATATATATGTTGTTCAACAGGACTTTGTTTTGTTGAAACAAAAAATGCTTTTTTATCAGATTTGTCAAATCCTAAAAAATCTGTTACTTCCCAAGCACCTTTTGTCAATTGTTTTATCAATTTTCCCTGTGTATTATAAAGATAAAGATGATTATAGCCATCTCTTTTGCTAAACCATACAAATTCATCGGGCTTTGTCTTTAAAAAATATAATCCATGCTCCGGCTCAACATATTTATCATCTTCTTCTTTAAAAAGTGTATTAATAAAATTGCCTGTGCAAGCGGAATATTTATTGAGTTTCATAAGGTCTTGTCCTCTGTTAAGCACAGCTATATAAATATATTTTTCATCAGGACTCCATGTAATATTGGTTAAATATTGTTCAGCAGGTTCTCCTGTTTTTAGAAAAATAGTTTTTTTTGTTAAAATATTAAAGACACCAAGTGTTACATGATGGCTTTTCATTCCTGCCATAGGATATTTAGTGTTTTTGGTTTTTGCAACACGTGGCTTAATATCTAAAAGAGGAAAATCAGTAACCATTGTCTCGTCTTTACGATAAAAGGCAAGCAAATTACCTTTTGGTGACCAGAAAGTCCCTTTGGTAATACCAAACTCATTACGATGCACAACATGCCCATTTTTTATACCGTTATCTTTATCATTAGTAACAGTAATATTAGTTCCTTTTACTGAAACATATAAATTATTTTCTGTTGTATAAGCTATTGAAAGTTTATTTGGCTCAACATCAATATTTTCTGCATTCTCGTCAAGTTTGCTAATAAGTTTCAACTCTTTTGTTTTTAAATTATAAGTATAAAACTGATTTTTATCAGAAAACATAATTGTCATATCATTAATCCATTTTATTGATGGAAAAGATCTGAGAGTATCATTTTTTAATGCTAAAAGTTTATTATTGAGTTCTTTTATTCGTAAAACAGTATCTCTTTTTTCTGTTGTTGCTTTACCTTTAATAAGACAATTATTTTTAACATAAGAAAAATCATTTATATTGATATTACTTTCATATACCCATTTTAGCTGACTAATATATGACGGGTATAATTCCCAGTTCATATAATCTTCTACACTAAGATATTTTTTTTGTGCTATACCACTGGTAAACGTAAATAATAATGCTAATGACAGGGTTAAATTTCTGATAAGTAGTTTCATTTTTTTATAATTTTTTAATCAATTTGGGTTAAATATATGTTTAGTATCTTTGTAAAAACAAAAGTATAAAAAAATATTAATTGTCCGGAATGTGAAAATTGTAATTATTACCAAAATTGAGTAATTTTGTTTTAATTTTTTTTGTATTTTTGAATGCTGAAATAATCCTGAAATAAGTTCAGGATAAAATTTAGTACAGATTTTCGTGTAAAACATTATTACATTATGTGCACAAAAAAAAATAAAAATATAATTAATTATATACTAGTATTTTATATCTTTGTAAATTAAAAAAAACCTATAAAAACTTAAAACTTATGAAAAAATTATCTTTATCATTAAATATCTGTGTTATTTTATTGATTTCTATTAGTTTTTCTTCATGTGTTTCATCACGTAAATATGAAGACCTTAAAGTAAAACGAAATAAATGTGAAGAAAGAAATGCACAGCTAAAAACTGAGAATCAAACTTTTATAACAAATAATACAGAACGAATTGAAAAAATTAATGAATTAAATAAACGTATAGAAACTCTATGCAATGATACTGCAACATTAGGAAAGTCGTGGCGACGACTTACAATGAGCTATGATAAACTTGATAAAATTTATGAACTGTTATTACAAAAAAATAAAGAATTATTGGCAGGAAATAAGTCAGAGACACAAAAAATCTTAACCGAGCTACAGGCAACGCAAGAAAATTTGCAGAAAAAAGAAGATGAATTAAAACAATTAGAAAGGGATTTGAATGCTAAAAAGCAAAATCTTGATGAGCTTAGTCAACAACTTTATACATCTCAAAAAGATTTAGAAGAAAAAGCAAAAAAAATAAATGAATTGCAAAGTATTTTAAACAAAAAAGATTCCATTGTTAATGAAATAAAAAATAAGGTGTCAGAAGCTCTGCTTAGTTTTAAAAATAAAGGGCTAAGTATTGAACAAAAAAATGCCAAGGTATATGTGTCTATGGAAGAGAGTTTATTATTTGCTTCCGGCAGTTTTAAAGTAGGAACAAAAGGAGTTGAAGCATTAAAAAAACTGGCAAAAGTATTGGAAGATAATCCGGATATAAATGTTATGGTTGAAGGTCATACAGATAATGTACCTTACCCCAAAACAGGAAATATTGAAGACAACTGGGACCTTAGTGTAAAAAGGGCTACAGAAATAGTTAAAATTCTTATAAAAAACAGTAATATAGAACCAAAACGGCTAATTGCTGCCGGCAGAAGTAAATATGTTCCTATTGATACAGATAACACAAAAGAAGCGAGAAAGAAAAACCGCAGAACA
>CAZZDX010000117.1:0-9268 GCA_964653185.1 uncultured Bacteroidales bacterium | reverse complement strand
TAAGGACTGATACTTCTATTGCAAGAACAGTTGCTTTGCCAGCTGCCTGTGGAGTTAAAATGATACTTGACGGAAAAATTAATATAACAGGCGTTTATATTCCTGTAATTCCTGAAATTTATAATCCTATATTGGATGAGCTTGAAACACTGAATATAAAAATGGAAGAAAAATATGGGTTACCGTTGAGTGAGAATATTCAATAGGTTTATGAATTGATGATTGATGATTGCTGATTGATGATTATTAATGACAAATTATAATCCGTATCAGGCGGAATAACTATTAATAATATATTGTTGTAAAAAAATAAAAATATGTCTTATGGTAAATGGATAGGAGGAGGATTAGGATGGGCTTTTGGTGGTCCTATAGGAGCAATATTGGGCTTTGCCATTGGGTCAATGTTTGATAGTGCGCAAAAGGGGAAGTATGAGTATGGCAAAACACGTTCCGGCGATTTTGGAGTTAGCTTATTAATTTTGGCAGCAGCTGTTATGAAAGCTGATGGCAAAGTGCTTAAAACAGAAGTTGATTTTGTTAAAAAGTTTTTTATTAGTCAGTTTGGCGTTGAGGAGACAAGAAAAAAAATGCTTCTTCTGAGAGAAATCTTAAAACAAAATATTCCTGTTCAGGATGTCTGTTTACAGATAAGACAATATATGGATATTGCATCACGATTACAATTAATGCATTTTCTTTTTGGAATAGCTTTGGCTGATGGGCATATAGATGCAAGCGAAATCAATGTGATACATCTCATTGCAGGATATTTGGGAATAAGCCAGGGAGATTACGATTCTATAAAAGCAATGTTTGTAAAAAATACCAAGAGTGCTTATAAAATACTTGAAATATATCCTGATGCATCTGACCAAGAAGTAAAAGCAGCATACAGAAGAATGGCTGTTAAATATCATCCTGACAAAGTAGCTCATCTTGGTGAAAAAATACAAAAAGTTGCTAAAGAAAAATTTCAGCAACTCAATAATGCTTATGGAGAAATAAAAAAGGAGAGGATGATGGTATAACTGACAGAATCTTCTGATGACAGTATTAAATTATTAACTTAAGGGGACTTCTATTTATACTTTGAGAAGTTATATTTTGCACTTCGGCAAGCTCAGTAAAACCGTAATATAATTTGTCATTAATAGTCATTTGGCTTTGCCGTCATTTGTTCGCTTCGCTCACTGTCATTTGACTTCGTTGTCATTCAATTGTTTAATGACACTTAATGACAATCAATGATAATCAATGACTACTAATGACAATTAATGACTATATGTTAAAATTATAATTGTTTTATAGTATATAAATTAGCTCAAATTATTACGAAGCAGAGTATACATTCCTTTTGTCTGTCAAATTTGGATTATTCGGATTAAAATTTTACTCCAAGTGTAATAAGTAAGTTATGAGTATTTATATTGTTTTCAACAGGATTTACGAGTGTTGGTGTGTATAAGTAATAATCTTCCGAAGATTCAGTAAATACATAAGTGATATCAAAGAAATAGCCCTGTTCTCTTAGTCCTATTCCAAAAGAATACGAATTTCGTGTAGCATCATTAATATTATCATCAAAAGGACTTGTTGACAGTGTGTAACCACCTCTTAAAATTATAGGATTCAAATTAAATTCTGCCCCTGTGCGTATATTATGTTGCATTGTATATTTTTTTCTGATAGCTTCATTTTCATCAAAAAAATTATAATCTTTAGAACGTAGTTTAGATTCCGAAAGGTCAACAGCTTCATAGTCAATACTTATAAGTCCTTTTTTACCAATAATAAAACCTAGGCTGGCTATTGCACGCGGTGGAGTTTCTATCCTGTAGTTATACTTTCCTTTAGGAGATTTATAAGAATAAATGCCTGCATTAGGTCCTTGGTCAAGTTCAGATTTCATATCTCTGCTGTAACTATCTTCCAAAGTAAAAAAAGTTGGTGTATGTAAGGCAATACCTAACCTTACATAATCATTTGCTTTGTAAATAATGCCTAATTTTAAATTAACACCTTGTCCTGTGGTCTTTATTTCTTCGTTTAATTTATATTGTTTTATATTATCTATTTTTTCATTTTCATCAATTTCTTCATAAGTAGAATTTTCTTTATAATATATGCAAGGGAATCCAATAGTAGCTCCTAAATAAAGTTTATCGTTATAATTGCCACCAAAAGATAATACCATTTCAGACATATTACCTTTGGTAGTAACTGTTTTTCTTTGCAGCACATCTCCATCTTTTAAAGGACTTGTATAAGTTGTTGAATTGTCTGCTGTATCAAGAATATAGGTCTCATAAGCTAATTCTGTATCAAAAGGGAATAAATCTTCAGGCGTATATCCATTAGCTCTGTCTATGTAATCTGTCATAAGCGAAGTTTCAGAGTTATAGCCCTCAGCAATCATTCTGTTATTAAAATTATTAATTCTGTTCATTCCAAAACCAAATTGTATATTTGACCATCCTTTGTTTTCTGATAAATTATTGTTATTGGTTTCGGCATTTAGTACTATTCCGATATTACTAATATTAAAATTATATCTGTAATCATCGCGTTGAGTACTATTATATTTTGAAGATGTTCCTCCTTTATATAATGAAGGTGTGAATGTAAATTCAGAGCTTCTGTATAGTCCAATGCCTGCAGGATTTATACTTAAAGATGAGAAGTCAGCTCCAATTGCACCATAAGCACCTCCTAATCCCATAAATCTGGCTGTGCCATAATAATTTAGTTGTGAATAACGAAGTGCATCAATTTCGTTTTGTGCTTTAACAAAAGATGCAATTGTTAATGCGATAAATAATGTTATGCTAATTTTTTTCATCATTTTTAAATTTTATTAATTTATAAATTTTATATTTTAATTTTACATAAATGATTTTTTTATCTTCTATGACCTGATGATGATGACGACGATGATCTTGAAGATGAGCTTGACCTTGACGAGCTTGAACTAGACCTTGAAGGACTTGAATAGCTTGATCTTGACGAGCTTGAGCTTGACCTTGAAGGGCTTGAGTAGCTTGACGAGCTTGAACTAGACCTTGAAGGACTTGAGTAACTTGACCTTGAAGGACTTGAATAACTTGAACTTGAAGGACTTGATTTGCTAACAGGACTTGTTTGTTTATAACCTGACGAGTTGCTTGTTTGGGGTTTACTATAATTCGTATTATTTTCTGATTTTGAATTGTTATAGGTATTAGGTTTACTATAATAAGAAGATTTTGGTCTGGAATAATACTGATTTGATTTTGGCTCTTTATAACTCGGCGAAGTATATGTTTTGGGCTTAGAATACTTTTGATCGTTTTGTTTTTGTATGTTAGGGCTGTTTTGTGCTTTTGGTAATGAATAGTTTGTTTCTTTACTTTGTTTTATAGTATTACTATTTGTAGAGTTATTAGGTTTTTGATTTTGTTTTATAGTATTGCTATTTGTAGAGTTATTAGGTTTTTGATTTTGTTTTATAGTATTACTATTTGTAGAGTTATTAGGTTTTTCATTTTGTTTTATAGTATTACTATTTGTAGAGTTATTAGGTTTTTCATTTTGTTTTATAGTATTACTATTGGTAAAACTATTAGGTTTTTGATTTTGCTTTGAATCTGCACTTTTAGATACCTTGGAATCAAATTTATTAGTTTTATTTAGAGAATTATTGTTATCAGTAGATAAATTATTGTTAAATTTATCTTTATCAACAATGTTAGTATTAGTTTTTGATGCAGAATATTTAGAGCTACTTAAATTTGATGCCTCAGAAAGACCTGTATTATTTACATTATTATTTTTTTCAAGAGCAAGTACTGTTTGGTACTTAGATCCTAAATTGAAAGAGTTGTTTCCACCGGAATTTCCTGTATTAGAATTATAGTGGCTTGAAGATGTTCTTGGTCCATAATAGTTGGAATTATCATCATAGCTATTATAGTAGTAATCAGAGTAACTTCCATCCCAATAACCATCATTGTAACCGTCCCAGTAACCATTATTGTATCCATTCCAATAACCACCATAGCCCCAGTTTCCATAAGGATAGCCCCAGTAAGAATATCCGAATCCATAGCCCCAGTAATATGGTCTGTAATAATAAGGACTCATCCAGTGATATCCTAAATATATACTTAGTCCCCACGAAAAAGGGTCATAATCATACCAGTATGAATTAGTATAATAATCATCAAAATAATTAAATCCATAATATGGATTATGAAATCTTCTTATTCTAGAAGAATATCCATAATCATAATAATCATCGTAATAATTATTAGTTACGTATGTATCTCCATCTGGAGAGTTATATGTTTCGCTTGTAGAATATTTTGGTTCGTAATAAGAAGAGTCATCTTCATTTGAATAATTATTACTTTCCTGATATTCATTATTTTGGTTTGTATTACTTTCTTTAGGTTGTATTGTTTCTGATTGGACAGGTTTATCTTTTGAAGAGTAATACACATCGTCATATCCTGAATAGGTTGATGAGCAAGCATAAGCTAACCATATTAGTGATATTGAGAGTAATTTAGTTAAAGTTTTCATTTTTTGTTCCTCCTTATTATTTTATTATTACTTTTGTAAGATTATATAATTTTTAAATTCAATTAAATAAAAGCAAATATTATACCACAATTCAAATTATGGAAAAAAAAATTCATACCAGAGAAGAAAATTATTCTCAATGGTATAGTGATATAGTAAAAGGAGCTGATTTAGCAGAAAATTCAGCAGTAAGAGGATGTATGGTAATAAAACCTTATGGTTATGCAATATGGGAAAAGATGCAGTCAGTCCTTGATAAAAAATTTAAAGACACCGGACATGAAAATGCTTATTTTCCATTATTTATTCCTAAGTCGTTTTTTAGCAAAGAAGCAAGCCATGTAAAGGGCTTTGCCAAAGAATGTGCAGTTGTTACTCATTATAGATTAAAAAATGCAGAGGATGGAAATATTATAGTAGATCCTGATGCAAAATTGGAAGAAGAGTTAATAGTAAGACCCACATCAGAGACGATTATATGGGATACTTACAGGAGATGGATTCAGTCATACAGGGATTTACCTGTTATGATTAATCAATGGGCAAATGTTGTACGCTGGGAGATGCGCACAAGATTATTTTTAAGGACAACAGAATTCCTTTGGCAGGAGGGACATACTGCTCATGCCACAAAGAATGAAGCAATAGAAGAGACAATGCAAATGCTTGATGTTTATGCAGATTTTGCTGAAAATTGGATGGCTATACCTATTTTAAAAGGGATAAAGACACCTGCTGAGAAATTTGCAGGAGCAGAAGACACTTATTGTGTAGAGGCATTGATGCAGGATGGTAAAGCTTTGCAAGTTGGCACTTCTCATTTTCTGGGACAAAATTTCCCTAAAGCTTTTGATGTAAAATATATTACAAAAGATAATAAACAAGAGTATGTTTGGGCTAGCTCATGGGGCGTTTCCACAAGATTAGTGGGTGCCTTAATAATGGCTCATTCTGATGATAAAGGTTTGATTTTACCTCCCAAACTGGCACCAATACAAGTTGTTATAGTCCCTATTTTTAAAAACGAAGACCAGTTATCTTTAATATCAGAAACAGCAAATAAAATAAAAAAATTGCTTGAAGAAAAAGGAATAACTGTTAAATATGATGATAGAGTTATATATAAACCCGGCTGGAAATTTGCCGAGTATGAACTTAAAGGAATTCCTGTAAGAATTAATATTGGTCCGCGGGATATTGAACAAGGAACCGTGGAAGTAGCGAGAAGAGATTTGCTTGAAAAAACTGTATATAAACAAACAGACATTGAGATTAAAATTGCTAATTTGTTAGAACAGATACAGAAAAATATTTATCAAAAAGCATTAACTTTTAGAGAAGATAATACATACAAAGTTGATACATGGGAAGAATTTAAAGATAAGATAGAAAATAAAGGCGGTTTTATTTTAGCTCACTGGGATGGCACTGCTGAGACAGAAAAAAAGATAAAGGAAGAGACAAAAGCAACTATTCGCTTAATACCACTAAATGATTTGCAGGAAAAAGGAAAATGTGTATATACAGGAAATCCTTCGTCTCAAAGAGTTGTGTTTGCAAAGGCATATTAATTGTCATTGATTGTCATTGATTGTCATTAATCAACAATCAGCAATCAACAATTATCAATTATCAATAAAAATAATTATTTAAAGTATAATTTTGTAACAGGATTCCAGAAAAATTTATCAAAATCAACTATTTGATTATTTATCACTTTAACACCTTCGTTTTCTAAAAGTTGTTGCATTACATTTGGACCTCCAAAGTGCATTTTACCGGTAAGTAGTCCTTTTCTGTTTACTACTCTATGAGCAGGAACATATTTTGAATATGCAAATGATTTATTTATAGCCCAGCCAACCATACGGGCAGATTTTTTGGAACCCAAACATTTTGCAATGGCACCATAGGTTGTTACTTTACCATAAGGAATTTTACAGACAAGTTCATAAACCTGCTCAAAAAAATTAATGTTGGAATTAATATTAGTTTTTTTTATAGACATATTATATAAAATACAATTTTATCACAAATTTAAAAAAATATATAATTTAGCCAAAAAGAATATTTTTTTATTAAAAGAGTTATAAATATAGAATTCTTAAAAATTGAGAAAAACAAAAACCAATCAGGCAGTTGCCTGATAACAATTAGAATATCAAGTGATTATATAATATATCAAAATAAAACTACTCATTTTAAAATATTTTTCCTGAAAGGAAAAAATTTGAATAACTCCGTATGAAATGCGGAGTAAGTAAATAATAATCCTTCAAACAACCCTGAAAGGGTTGAATAAAACTGACATAAAAATTGTTTTTCTATTCAATCCCTTCGGGATTGATGTTAATATGATTGTTTAATACCACAGGTTGCACCTGTGGTTATTAAAATTCAATCCCTTTCGGGATTTCTCGTTATTGATAAAAAAGATGTTCAAAAATAATATATTTTTTTATTAAATTTTAAGAAATCTAAAATTAGGAAAAAATAGTTAATTTTTTTTAAAATATTACAAAAACAAAAGATGTAATTTTAACAAGAAATTTTATGAAAATTTATGAATTCTAAAATTATAAAAAAGCAATATGATAAAATTTAATATATTATTGAAATTAATGCTAATATCATCTGGCTTAATCTTTATCATATCTTGCGAAAAAGATATAACAGTAGATTTGCCAAAGTATGAGCAGAAAATTGTTGTAGAAGGATGGATAGAACAAAATCAGTTTCCTATGGTTATTCTAACCAAAAGTTCTCCTTATTTTTCTTCTGTTGATTCTACAGCCCTTGCTGAATTAATAATTCCAAATGCAACAGTTATTGTTAGTGACGGCTCTAATTCTGATACATTATCCTTAGTCCTTGATACTTGCTATTTTCCTCCTTTAGTTTATAAAGGTCATACACTTAAAGGTCAAATTGGTGGTATATATTATCTGACTATTAAATATGAAGAAAAAATTCTGACAGCAACTACAAGTATTCCGCAACCTATTCCTCTTGATAGTATTTGGTTTAAAGCTGAACCTAAAAAAGGCGATAGTTTGGGATTTATCTGGGCGCATTATACAGACCCACAGGAAACGGGAAATTGTTATAAAATTTTTACTAAAAGATTAGGTAAGGATAATAAATTCATCCCTATTTTTGGCTCAATATACGAAGATTCGTATTTTAACGGTAAAGAGCTTGTATTTTCAATGAGCAGAGGAATACAAAGTTATATAAATGAAGAAGAATATACAGATGACCCTGAACTTGGATATTTTAAAATCAATGATACCATTGTAGTAAAAAACTGCTCAATAAATAAAAATATTTATGATTTTTGGAGAACAACTTATCAGGTAATGTTTTCAGGAGATAATCCTTTTGTGCCAGCAATAATAATTAATACTAATATTAAAGGTGGCGGATTAGGCGTATGGGGCGGATATGGTGCAAGTTATGATACTATTATAGCTAAATAGCATTTTTGTTATAAACTAATGTGTTTTTTGATAAAAATTTTTATTTCGCTTGTATTTGATTGATTATCAATTACTTACAATAATTATTTTTTAAATTATCAGGACACGAGTAAAAAAATATTCGTATCTTTGGAAATTTTATAGTAATTTTTTCCCGATTAGACAAAAAAATGTTATTAAATATAACATTTATCAAAAATATGTCATATTCTTAAAACTTTTTTTTTCAATAATAACAAGGGCTAACAAAAATATGTCAATTTTTTGGATAAAATAGTTGATAAAAAATTTGGAAATTTTTAAAAAAAGTTGTAATATTGTAACTTCATTTGTTAATTTTTTTTTTAATTAATTAAAATATATGAAATTATGAAAAAAACATTACTCCCTCTGATTCTTATTGCTACATTATTAAGTAATACAGCAATTTCTTATGCACAAGGCAATCAGCCATTTTGGAAAATAAATGGTAATAGTAATATAAGTTCCGAAAATTTTATGGGAACTCTTAATAACCAGGACCTGGTAATTAAGACAAATAATATCAGACGTGTAATCATTCAAAAGGATGGTCTTACATTGTTTAAGGATAAAGTAACAGTTAATGGCATTGGACATTTTAAAAACAGATTAATTGTAGATGATGTAACAAGATTAAAAAATAAATTAATAGTTGACAGCACTGCATTATTTAAGGATAAAATAACAGTTAATGGCATTGGATACTTTAAAAACAGATTAATTGTAGATGATGTAACAAGATTAAAAAATAAATTAATAGTTGACAGCACTGCATTATTTAAGGATAAAATAACAGTTAATGGCATTGGATACTTTAAAAACAGATTAATTGTAGATGATGTAACAAGATTAAAAAGTAAATTAATAGTTGACAGTAATGCTGTAATAAAAGGGAAAATTAAAAATAATTATTTATCCGGTTCAGGCATTGTCTTATTAAAAGCAGATAACAATGGAATTATAAAAAAGTTCCCTTTTCCCGGTGATTCTACAAAGGTATTAAGAGGAGACGGAACATTTAGCAGTTTTTCTGCAGGAATTACAGGCTCGGAAAATAATACTGTTTATTTTAATACGGAAGGCAAACAACAGGAAAGTGATGCATTAACAAATGATGGCACAGATATAAAAGTAAAGAACGGTCTGACAATAGGAGAACGTTCAGGAGCAACAGGACAATTTTCTATGGTTGTTGGCACTTCAGC
>CAZZDX010000116.1:0-9292 GCA_964653185.1 uncultured Bacteroidales bacterium | reverse complement strand
TTCATTATATTTGTTTCTTGAAAGAAATGAATTAATAGAAGTCCCCTTAAATAATTCACAAAATAAACTAACTAAATTATTAACCTAAATTAAAAAAAAAATCATGAAAAAATTAACATTTAAACAATTACTGGTATTAGCAACTTTTGTTTTTGTTTTTGTAAGTTGCAAAAGAGATGACAATCCTTCTGACAACGATAATCCGCAAAGCGAAGACCCGTATAAGACAGGAGTTTTTATCTCTAACGAAGGTCCTTTTCAATCAGGCACAGGCACAATAACATTTTTTAACCGCGGGAACAAAAATGTTGAACAGGAAATTTTTCAAACTGTTAATGCCCGTCCTTTGGGAAATATTGTCCAGTCAATAGATATATATAATGACAAAGCATATATTGTTGTCAATAATGCTGCAAAAGTTGAAGTGGTAAAAGCAAGTACTTTTGAATCACAGGGAGTTATAACAGATTTGAATTATCCAAGATATTTTAAAGGCATAAATTCAGGCAAAGGATATATTTCTGATTATGGTGGATATATAGCAGTGATAGACCTTTCAACAAATTCAATATTAAAAAAAATACAGACAGGCCGTTCGCCTGAACAAATGATTATAATTGATACTAAAATATTTACAGTAAATATGGGTGGCTGGGGCGTTGATAGTACTGTTACTGTTGTTGATATTCAAAAAGACAGTGTTATTAATACAATATATGTAGATTATTGTCCAAATAGTTTGCAATTAGATGTTAATAATAAACTTTGGATTTTATGTGCAGGTAAAAGTTCTTGGCCTGAACCAGCAGATGAATCAGAGGGACATCTGATTTGTATTAACACTAATGATTATACAATTGAAAAAAATATTGCTTTCCCTTTATTAACAGACCATCCTAAATCATTAGACATTAATCAGAGTAAAAATAAATTGTTTTATATTAATTCAGGCAAAGTGTTTGATTTTGATATTTCTTCAAACAGTTTAAATATAAATGCTTTAATAAACAGATCTTTTTATAATATTGGTTATGATAATGTAACAGATTATTTGTATTGTTCCGACCCTGTTGATTATGCTCAGGATGGCTGGATATATCGTTATGATGCAAATAATGGTGTTTTAACAGATTCATTAAAAGCAGGAATTATTCCCGGTGGATTTTGTTTTAATTAATTGTTATACTATTAAATGTCATAAATTGCACTTTTGTTAATCTTTAGGATGTGAAATCAGACATCAATCAAGTGCTTGACCAAAGTTATAACAAACGGGCTTAATCCGTTGGTCTGATGCAAATATATTTTTTTGTATAAATAAATTTACCACTAATTACTGATAGCATATACATATAATCCACAAAAATTATTATATATTATCAATTTTTGTATAATTTTGAAATACAATTTATATAACTCCTAACTTATAAAAAATAATGACTAAAAATAAACCATTAATATTAGCTTTTATTTTTTTAATTATATTGATTTTAACATATTCAAATCATTTTGATAATAGTTTTCATTTTGATGATGATTGTACTATAGTAAACAACACATATATACGAGATATAAAAAATATACCTTTATTTTTTAAAGATCATTCTACTTACTGGACGAGTAGCGACAGCTATGCCAATCGTCCTTTTGTTACAACAACATTGGCAATTGACTATTGGATTGCAGGCGGATTAAAACCTTTTTATTTTCATATTTCTATGTTTCTCTGTTTCATTATACAATGTGTATTAATGTTTTTTTTGTTTTATAAGATTATAAATACAGCAGTTTCACATAGATGGAATAAATATATTGCTTTGTTTGCAAGTGGGTGGTATGCCTTGCATACTGCTAATGCAGAAACAATTAACTTTATAAGTGCGCGTTCTGATTCATATTCAACCCTTTTTGTTGTTGCTGCTTTTGTAATATATCTTTATGCACCAGGATTAAGAAAATGGTTTGTTTATTTAATACCAATAGTAATTGGAATGTTTACAAAAGAACCGACTGCTATGTTTTTCCTGTTATTGTTTGTTTATATTATCTTATTTGAAAAAAAAGTTTCTTTAACAGGCATATTTAATAACAAAAAAGTATTATGGCAATCATTTATTAAAACTTTACCTGCTTTTATAGTATGTGTTGGTATGGCATTATTTTCTATAAAAGCAATTTTTCAATCCCATGTTGATGTAGGAATTTCACGATTCCATTATTTAATTACACAACCATTTGTTATGGTTCATTATTTTAACACTTTTTTCCTTCCTTTTAATTTAAGTGCTGATACTGACTGGAGATGTGTTTCAAACATTTTTGATGACAGATTTATTGCAGGAATAGTTTTTATAATAATAATGCTAACATTATCAGTTATTTTATCAAAGAAAAAAAAATACAGACCTGTTTCTTTCGGCATTTTATGGTTTTTTATTGCTTTGTTACCAACATCAAGCATCTTTCCATTAGCTGAGGTATTGAACGACCACCGTATGTTTTTCCCTTTTGTTGGATTAATGCTAAGTGTCTGCTGGACATTAGCTTTATTAATCTATAAATTTGAAAAAACTATTATGAATAAAAATTTGCTGAAATTTGGAATCATTTTTTTAGCAGTTATTATTCTTGGGGCAAATGCTTATGGAACATTTCAGAGAAATAAAGTATGGCAGGATGAAGAATCTTTATGGTATGATGTAACAATAAAAAGTCCTAAAAACGGAAGGGGCTTAATGAATTATGGTTTAAGCCAAATGGCAAAGGGAAATTATGATGTCGCATTGAAGTATTATGAAAAAGCCCTGTTAATTTCACCTTATTATTCATACTTACATATTAATTTAGGTATTCTAAAAAACGCTATGGGTCATCCCCATGAAGCAGAAGAATATTTTAAAAATGCTTTAAAATATGATAAAAATAATCCTGGGGCATATTATTATTATGCAAAGTGGCTGTATGAAAATAAACAGATAAACAAAGCCCGGGAATTACTTAATAAGGGACAAAAATTAAGCCCCGGCTATTCAAAGATAAAAAATTTGATAAAAAAAATAAATTTAGAAGAATTTGGCACTCCCAAAGAAAAAATAAACCAACTTATTAATACAACTAAAAATAAACCAACCTGTGAAAACTATATAAACTTAAGTTTAGCATACTATAACGCCGAAATGTATTATAAATGTATAGATGCCTGTGAAGAAGCTTTAAAAATAAAGCCAAATTATGCAGTAGCATATAATAATATCTGTTCTGCTTATAATATGCTTGGTAAATATGATGAAGCAATCAAGTCATGTGAAAAGGCACTGAAAATTGACCCGAATTTTCAACTTGCAAAAAATAATCTTAATCTGGCAAGGAAAAATAAGAAATAATAAGTTCAGATTTTCTGACCAATCAGAAAAACAAAATAACCTATCATTTTTCATCGGGCAGTCAAGTTCGGCTACTGACGAATGCCTGACCGTTATATAATATCCTACGGCATTTATAGAAACTGATAAAAAAAAATTTTTATGTCAATATTATTCTTGTATTATTACCTGATATTAAGATATTTACAATTTTTTGAGTAAAATCCTAATTAAAAAAGTTGTATTTTGCATTTTTTTTGAATAAAAAAATCATCTTAAAGTAACAATTTTTTACTAAAATAGTATAACATTTTATATTATTCTTATATATAATTATAATTTTGTTACAAAATTTTACATTATTTTTGTATAAATTTAATTGATGAAAATTTTTTTTAAATATATATATCTTACTGTATTTATCTGTTTATTAACGTTTACTGTTGTTGTTGGACAAACCACGTCTGACAATAAGTATGAGGATAAACTACAGAAAAAAGCAGAACAATTGTTCAACAAGGAAGAATTTGTTGATGCTTTACCTTTCTATTCACAACTGTTAAGTGTTTATCCTGAAAATCCTGTTTATAATTACAAATTTGGCGTTTGTACTTTGATGGCTGACAGACACGATATAAAAAAATCTATAAAATATTTGGAATTTGCAAAAGATAAGCCAAAAGTTGATGTTCAATTATATTATTATCTCGGACTTGCTTATCATCTAAATTATCAATTTAACAAAGCTATTGAACAATATAATGAATATATAAAAAAAACAGATGAAAAATATATAAAAAAGTTTGATGTTAATAGAAAAATAGAAATGTGTAACAATGGAAAAAAATTGTTAACTAATGTCAGTGATTTATATGTAATTGAAAAAAAACAGGTAAGACAGGAGAACTTCTATCACTCTTATAGATTAGATGAATTTGGAGGAAAATTATTTACCAAACCTATAGATTTAAAATCAAAAATTGATAACATAAAAGAAAAAAACAGTATTGTATTTTTCTCTGACATAAATAAATCAATATATTTTTCAAGCTATGGCATAGAAAAAAATGGCAGTAAAGATATCTATGTGTCTTATAAACTTACAGATGACAGATGGGGAAAGCCGGAAAAACTCAGCAATATAATAAACACTCCTTATGACGAAGATTATCCTTATATGTTACCTGATGGAAAAACATTATACTTCTCCTCTAAAGGACATAATAGTATGGGCGGATATGATATATTCAAATCTGTTTATGACTCTGTAAATAAACAATGGTCCAAACCTGTTAATATGGACTTTGCTATTAATACTCCTTACGATGATATTTTGTTTGTCTCTGATACTGCACAAAAATATGCTTATTTCTCTTCTACAAGAGATACAAAACAAGGAATGCTGATTGTGTATAATGTTAGAATAGATAAAAGACCTGAAACAGAAAAAACTATAGAATTTCCACCGTTATATGCTGAAAATGAACAAGATACTAATTACTTAAACACCATTGCATATATCAAAGAAAAAGAAAATCCTGACGTTAATGCAACTCCTGATATGCTTGAAGAACCTGTAACAACTGAAGATGATAATTTTGTTAAAAATGAAGATACTTTATCAGAGCAACCGGAGTTTACAGATAATATCACTAATGAACAAATTGTTGATGTTACACTTGAACAAGCAAAGACAGCAGTAAAAGAAGCTAATGAAGTTAAAACGCAAAAAGATGTAGCATATAATATTGCAGAAAAAAGAAAAAATTTGGCTAATCAAAAAAAAGCACAGACAGAACAAGCGTATGAAAAAACAAATACAATAACAGACCCAAATGAAAAAGCAATAGCTCTCTCAATTGCAGACCAACTGGAAGATGAATCCAAACAACTGGAAAGAGAATCTGAAATAGCTGATAATATATTTAAACAATTGGAAGAAAAACATATAGAAAAACAAAAACAGGCACAAGATGCTATTGACTATGCACATGAAGTTCAACAATCGGCAAAAATAAGCCATCCGGATTCATCGCTCGCTTCTCTTAGTGAAATATCTGATAATTTGGAAACAACAAAAGATATACCTGTAACAACAAAGCCAGAAATTGATGACGAAAAAAGACAGGAATTTGTAACTAAAACAAAACAGGAAGCAAAAAAATATAAAGAAAATGCAACAAAAATAAAAAAACAAGCTGATAAATATAAATCGGAATCCGACTATTTTAGAGCAGAAGCAGAAAGAACAAAAAATAAAAAACGCAAAAAAGAACTCCTTGCTACAGCAGAAAACTCTAACAATAAAGCTAAAGATAAACAAGCAGAAGCAGATATTGCTCTCTCTAAAAGCAAAAAATTAGAACATGAAGCTGAAAACCCTGATGATTATATTGCTATGGCAGATAATACTGAGGAACAAAATATTAGTGATGATGAAATATATGAACCTGAAACAAAAAATATTGAAGAACCATTTGAAAGTAATAAAACAGAAGTAATAGTAAAATCAAAAGATAAAGAAAAACTTATCTCTGATGTATATAAGCATGTAGAATCTGTTAAAAAAGATGCAGATGATTTTAATCATTATGCCAAGACATCACTACTTATATCAGAACAAAAAAATAAATTATCTAAATCCAAATCCAAACAAGCTGAAAATATTTTATCACAGGCAAATTTGCTGACAAATAAAGATGATAAAGAAAAACAGGTTGAAAAAGCAAAACAAATAGAAAAACAATCAATTCAGTTATCAAGAGAATCTGTTGCTGCATACAATGTTTCACAAAAATTTGAAGCAAAAGTACAGGAGAAACAAATAGAAGCTAATCAAGCGAGAGAAAAAGCAAAAGAAATAGAATCTCTTCTAAATTCAAATTTAGTAACTAAAGCAAATAAAGAAATAGACGAACTAAATAAAAAAATATTACAAAATAAAGAAAATGCTAATATAAATGAACTTGTATTGCATGAGACAACAAACTTAATTGACCAAAAACAAAAAGAAAATGTTCAACTTTTGAAAGAATCAAAAAATTTAGAAAAAGAATCAAAAACCCTTAGCTCTGAAGCTAAGAGAATAAGACAAAAAGCAGACCAGACAAAAGGGAAAAAGAAAAAAGACGAACTTATAAACCAAGCCGAAGAAATTGAAACCGCATCAGCTGATAAACAAAAACAAGCTGACGGAAATAAAGAAAAAGCCAACCAGCTACAAATTGAGGTAGCTCCTCTGAAAATGCAAATTGAATATACAAATACAGTATTAAGTCAGGTAGAAACTGATTCCAAAAATAAAAATATTGATATAACTTCTGTAAATAAAGATGTATTAGAAAACCAAATTGCAAATTATAAATCTGACAACATCTTTTCTGAAGATTATATAGAAAAAGCTGAGCAACAAACCTTTGCCAAAGTTCAGGAAAACCCTTCTTATCAGCAAACAGAACAAAATATTGCTTTAAACGAAAATCAACAATCAGAAAATAAAGATATATTTATAGAACAATTAGATACAAATAAAATATTTCAAGATGCTGAAAATCTTAAATCCGAAGCAGCTAATTATTTAATAAAAGCAGAACAAATTAAAAAAGATGCTGCTAATATTAATGACCCTAAAGAAAAAACAAAAGCTATGAATCAGGCATATCACTTGGAACAACTTGCAAATGATAAACAATTAAAATCATTTGAAACTTATGGAATAGCAAATCAAAATATTTATGATAATAATAAAAATAAAATTAAAAAAATAAGAGCCGTAGATGATAAAAACGACCAGCTATCTATTGCTAATATGCTTGAAGATGAATCTAATTATTATTTTGATAAAGCTTTAAAAAATCGTGAACTGGCTGAAAAAGAAACATCTGTTACAGCAAAAAAAACTTTGCTAAAAGATGCATACTCTGATGAACTGATAGCCCTTAAAAAACAAAAAAAAGCAAAAGAAATATATCAGGAACAATATCCTTCATATAAAGACCAATTAATGGCAAATAAAAATGTTGCAACTGAAAATTATGCACCAGAGCCAACTATAAATAATGAACCTGTAAAACCTACTGAAAATTATAAAAATAAATATGATGAAAATAAAGATAAAATAGGACAGTTTAAAACCAGTGAAACAAACCCTGTTAAATTAGATACTATAAATTCCTTAGAGGAAAAAGCTCAATATTATTTTGCTCAGTCCTATAAATATCGTGATCAAGCAAAACAAGAAACTGATAATACCTCAAAACAAGCATTGCTACAGGAAGCAAACTCTTATGAACAAAAAGCTTTGGAAAAACAAAACAAAATAATAGAAATGTATGAGCCAGAGATTGCTACAAATGTATCTGAAAATCAACCAGTTGTAAATAATTTTTCTTCTGAAATAAGCTTAACTACAAACGAAAATGTTGAAGAACAAGAACCATTAAAAACAACTACAGAAGAAGAAGAAGAACAAGAATCATTAGAAACAACTACAGAAGAAGAACAAAAACCTTTAGAAATAACTACAGAATCGGATTTTACTAAAATGCCTACAAAAGTTGTAACAGGAATAATAATAAACAATATAAACATAAATAATAACGAAAATATAACAGCAGAAAAATACAACGAAACAAACCCAATACCAATAAACAAAGAAATACCAAAAGGTTTGATTTTTAAAGTCCAAATAGGAGCTTTCAAAAATCCTATTCCACAAGACATATTTGAAGGCATAAGCCCTATTATAGGCGAAACTACACCTTTCGGTTTTATACGATATACAGCAGGTATGTTTGTTAATTATGATAACGCAACATTAGCCCGTAATAAAATCAGAGAATTAGGATATAACGATGCTTTTGTTGTTGCTTTTTATAATCAGGAACGAATGCCTTTATACAAAGCTATTGCTATGAGTAAAGGAGAAATAACAGAACAGGAATTTGCAGCTAACACATCTGATAATTATGAAGAAAATCCTTTTGTTAATACTTCAACACAACCTAATGCACCTGAAAACGAATATGAAACATCTGCAACAATAAATCCAACTAATAAAACTGATAATATCAAAGGATTGTTCTATAGCGTTCAGATAGGCGTTTATGCAAAACCTGTGTCTTCTGCCCAATTGTTTAATATCAAACCATTATATACTGAAACAATGAGTAATGGATATTTACGCTATATCTCCGGCATCTTTGATAATGTTAAAGATGCTGTCAATAAAAAAAATACTGCTGTTAATAAAGGTATTACTGATGCTTTTGTAGTTGCCTATTTGAATGGTAAAAAAATAGACATTACTCAGGCCAAAAATATGCAAAGACAAGGAAATCAACAAATGGCTGATGTAAATCAATATAATATTCAAAATGTTACAGAAGAAACTCAACCTTTAAATGAAGAAATTAATATTAATATGCAAAAAGAAAATATTGTCTTTAAAGTCCAAATTGGTGCATACAAAGAAGACGTACCAATAGAAGTTGTTGATATGTTTCTAAAAATTTCTGACAAAGGAATTGAACATTACAAAGATGAACAGGGCTTAACTATTTATACAGCAGGAAATTTTAAAGATTATAACTCTACCAATGAATTTAAAAACAAACTTATAGAATCAGGAGTAGAAGACGCTTTTATTATTGCCCTCCAAAATAATAAAAAAATTCCTGTAAAAGATGCTGTTGAAATATTGAATAAATAAATCTTTTCTTGGGTTTTTATAACAACTATTTGAAAATTTATTTTTTTTTATGTTAAATAACAAAAATATATAATTATGTCAGGAAAAACTTTTGCAGAAAAAATTTTAGGTGCTAAAACATCAAGTATAGTTTTCAAAAAACCGAATATTGTTTTAACGCATGATAATACGGCAAGTATTGAAAAAACCTTTAAAAAAATGGGCGGAGATAAAGTTTCTG
>CAZZDX010000115.1:0-9494 GCA_964653185.1 uncultured Bacteroidales bacterium | reverse complement strand
TTGTTTATGATTTAAAAAATTTGTTTTTCAATTTTAGTCGGATAATAGTGATAAATAATAAAAAAAGAATAATTCTTAAAGGTGCTGGCGGTGCAGATGCTCCTAATCAAACACATTTTCATTTTAATTTATCAGGAGATGCAGGAACCTGTATTAATATAAGTAATGCTTATTATATAGGAATAGAAGATATATATTTTATACAGGATGAATTGAGTTCAGACGAACATGAAAATAATTTTGGAGAATACAAAACAAATACAATTACAATAAGTGGTAGAAGTTGTTGGGTCAGAGGTGTTGAAAGTGCTCATACACGTCGTTTTCATATAGAAATATATGGAAAATATGGACGTAATAATACTATTAGTGGATGTTATTTCCATGATGCTGAATGGTACGGTGATAGGGGTGGTAGATCTTATGGTATTTGTCTTAGTGGTAATTCAGAACATAATTTAATTGAAAACAATATTTTTAAGCATCTTCGTCATTCAATGGTTTTACAGGCAGGGGCTAAATACAATGTAATAGGTTATAATTATAGTAAAGAACCTTATGGCTATAATTATAAGAAAATTCTTGGCAAATGGAAGCGGACCCGATGGGATGTTGCGGATTTATTATTTCATGGAAGAAAACTTGGTGATATTACATTTGAAGGTCCGCAGTATAATTTAATAGAAGGTAATTATGTTGATAAAATAAAATTTGATGATGTGCATGAATCAAATGGTCCATATAATACACTCTTTAGGAATATAGCTGTTGATGAAGAAAATCATAAACCTTATTTTGATGCATTTAGTTTAGCAACTGTTAGTTTTTCTGATCAGGGTTATCAGTATTGTCAAAATATTGTTGGATGTAATGCTAGACCAAGTAAAACTGATTTTAATAGGATAGACTTTCATGGGTTTGAAATATACTGGTGTATATTTAGTGGTAATTATTATATCCCAGAATGGCAGTTATTATCATCAGACCAATGTTCATATTACAAAACAGAAAAACCTGCTTTTTGGTATGATTGGATTAATTGGCCATATTATCCTGGTGGTGAAAATCCTGCAAAATCTCGATGTTGGATGGCTGATAATGGATATGATGTTACTAAAGTAATATATGCCGGCTGGGATCTTTATGAAAATATGTGCGGTCCTTGTATTTTTGACCAAGGAAAAGATATAACAGAAACACCTGCTTTACAACATAATTTTACAGCAACAGAATATATTACTGCTTCTTATGCTATACCCGATGCAGAACCGGTTACTTTTGCAGCAGGACAATATATAGAATTAAATCCCGGGTTTGAAACTTATGAAAATGGCACTTTTGAAGCTTATATTGACCCAACTATCAGCTGCGATTTTTGTAATAAAATGTTACTGGGAGATTATTATCCAGGTGCACAAGACCATTCAGCAAAAGAATCTTTAAAACAAGAACCTGAAAAAGAAAAATTAGAAAATAAAAATAACACTATTTTTGAATCTTTCCCCAACCCTTTCACCAACTCAACACAAGTAATATTCAGTATAAAAGAAACAACCAACGTAAGATTATACATAACCAGTATTTATGGAATAGAAGTATTGGAATTAATTAACAATGAGCTTGCAAAAGGCATTCATAATATAAACATCAAGGGCTCTGCCTTGTCTTCCGGCATTTATTACTGCATTTTGGAAACAAAAGACAGCAGGAGGCATATTAAGTTGGTGAAGATGTGAAAATGTATATAATAGACAAAACTTGATGCTTTTTACTGATATAAAAGTTGGCAAAAATACTTATACAAAGAATATTTCTGTTATGCGGTAAATAGAGTGATTTAATTTAAAATCGCTCTATTTAGATAATTAATTAATCCTGAAATAAATTTAAAGAGGTACCTTTTTTATATTATCAGCTATCTCTTCCATTAGCCACATAGGTGTTGATGTTGCTCCGCAAATACCAACAGATTTTATATTATAAAACCAATCCTTATTTATATCAGATTTTTTTGAAATAAAATATGTATTGTTATTAACTTCTTTACAAATACCATATAAGTATAAACCATTAGAGCTTTCTCTTCCGCTGACAAAAATAACAATATCATTATCTTTAGAAAATTTTTTTAGATTAGATACTCTGTTAAAAACTTGTCTGCATATAGTATCATAAGCATCAAAATCATACTTAAGACCTTTGTTTGTCTTTTTTAATTCAGAATTAATTTCTGTTATTATATTTTGAAATTCTTCTACATTTTTTGTTGTTTGCGAATAAAGTCGGATAGGTCTGTTATAATCAATTTTATCAAGGTCTGCTTTGCTGTCAATTACTATGGCATTATCAAGTGTCTGCCCTACTAATCCATTTACTTCAGCATGTCCTTTTTTGCCATAAATAACTATTTGCCCATTTTTTTTCAGCATTTCATCAAAGCCATTTTTAATATGACTTTGTAATTTTAATACAACAGGACAAGATGTATCAATTAATTCAATATCATTATTAACAGCTATTTTATATGTCTCAGGTGGTTCACCATGAGCTCTTATTAATACTCTGCAATTATATAACTCTTTAAATCTTTTATGGCTAATAATTTCCAATCCTTTGGCTCGTAAACGATTGACTTCCATATTATTATGAACAATATCGCCAAGACAATATAATGAATTTGTTTTACTTAATTCTTCTTCGGCAACTTTTATGGCATAAACAACGCCATAACAAAACCCGGAATTATCATCTATAATAACTCTCATTAATAAATCAATTATTCTTTTATAAAATTAGAGATATTTGTAGTAATAGTTATATGATTTGGCGCTCCTGCCAAATGATAAGTTGCTCTTCCATAACTAAAATTAATTTTTGAAATTTTAAATCCAAAGCCCCACGAAAAACCGACAGTTGAGACCTTTGATTCAATTTTAAGTTCTTTTCTTCTTTGATAATTATAACCTAACAGGATACTAAAATTTTTTGTAGGCATAAGTTCGCCTCCAAATACAAAATGTCGCATCACTTTATCAGCAGCTTTTTCAAACTTTTTTTCAGGCAAAGGTTCGTCTGTTAAAGGGTCTGTCTCTACTACAGGATTATTAGGGTCTTCGTAAGTTAAATCAAACTTTTCGAGATGATTAATAAGTATAGAAAATCTTACAGGAGCTTTTTCAAGTTTTTTTGATAAACCTATTTGTATTTCAAATGGTAAAGGTTCTTTGTTTCCATCACGATAAGTTTTTATTTGTCTGCCAATATTTTTAGCAATCAAAGATGATGTAAAATGTTTTTTTGAATTATTATAAGTTGCTGCAACATCAACAGCAATACCATAAGATTTATATGTCTCCAGACAAGAATATATTGTTTTTAAATTTGAACCTATTGAAAAAGAAGAGTCCAACTGCCTTGCCCAGCCAATATTAAAAGCATATTCATTAGCAACAAACTTACCAAAAGTTTGTCCTGTTTCATCAGCATAAGTAAATCTTCCATAATCAACAAACTGCATAGAAGCAACAAAACTTCCATGTTTTTCAAAGCTCTTTGAATAAGAAACAAAGCCCATATTTATGTCAGAAAAATAATTGACAAAACTAAAAGATAAATCATTATCCATTTTATCAGTAATTAAAGAAGGATTTGATAAAGCCAAGGTTATATCATCATCTTTTATAGCCAAAAAATCACCGCCAAGAGCAGATATCCTTGCTGAATTAGTCAAATTAAGAAATTCATAAGTGCTGTTTCCTCCAATCTGAGAATAAGAGATATTGCTTAATAAAAATAAAATAGTAAATATAAAGATATTATACCTTTTCATACGAATTATGAATTATAAATTACGGATTACGAATTGCGAATTTTAGTCATTTTAAATATTTTAGGCATTTTGAATTTTAGTCATTTCGTTTGTTTATATTTTTGTAGTTATTTCGCCTTATGCAAATGTCTTAAAAATTTATCTTAATAATATGCAAAAATATATATTATATTAAAACAAACATTAAACGTTACTAAATATATATTATTATAACAAAATATTTATTTCAAAAAAATTCATTTATTTGTCACAAAAAATATTTGAATTTTTAAAAATAACCTATATTTGTATTTTTATTATTTAAAAATATAAAATTATTAAAATTTAATATTATGAAAAATTTAAAATTAACTGTTATTACAGGATTATTTTTTGTTTTTTTCTCACAATATTCAGTTGCACAGATTATCAAAGTTATTGACAGGTCTGATTTACAGCCAATAAGTGATGTGTTAATTTACAACAAAAAAGGATCTGTTTCTGCTATTACAGACAGGAATGGTAATGTAGATATATCTATGTTTAAGAAACAGGATACATTAATATTTCAACATACATCTTTTCGGAAATTTATCACTGGTTATAATGAAATTTTGAAAAATGATTCCATAGTAAAACTCAATGAAAGTTCAATTAACTTAGAAAAAGTTGTTGTATCTGCTAATAAATGGGAACAAAACAGCAAAGAAGTTCCCAATAAGATAGTTACAATATCGCCCAAAAAAGTTGCATTTGAAAATCCGCAGACCTCTGCTGACCTTTTAGGAATATCTAATGAAGTATTTATCCAAAAGAGCCAATTAGGCGGTGGCAGTCCAATGATAAGAGGATTTGCAACAAATTCAGTATTACTTGTTGTTGATGGCGTTAGAATGAACAATGCTATTTACCGTTCAGGAAACCTTCAAAATGTAATATCCTTAGACCCTAATATTATGGAAGGTGTTGAAATAGTTCTTGGACCCGGGTCTATAATGTATGGAAGTGATGCTTTAGGTGGAGTTATGGACTTTCATACAAAAACACCAAAATTAGCTTATGGAGATAAAAATATATTTTCAGCCAGCTATCTTACACGCTATTCTTCTGCTAATAATGAACAAACAGGTCATATTGATATAAACTTTGGCACAAAAAAATGGAGTTCTCTGACAAGCGTATCATTTAGTAATTTTGGAAATCTACGTATGGGCGGAGGTAATAAATATAATAAACATTCTGAATATGAATGCGACCAATATGTTATTCAAAAAATTGTTCAGGATACAATTCAAGGTATAATAAGCCGAAGAAATCAGGATGTAATAAAAGAAAACTCTAATGAAAATATACAAAAAATAACAGGATATAGTCAAACTAATGTGATGCAAAAAATAAGATTCCGTCCTAATGATAAATTTGACATCAATTATGGATTTCATTATTCGGAAACAAGTGATATACCAAGATATGACAGATTAATACAGGTTAAAGATAATATGCCTAAATATGGTGAATGGTATTATGGTCCACAAAAATGGATGCTCAATGTTTTAAATATAAAATATACAGATACAACAAAACTTTTTGATGAATCAAAAATAACATTAGCATATCAGGACTATGAAGAAAGCAGAAATGACCGTGAACTTAATACAACAAACCTAAGAAAAAGAACCGAAAAAGTGGGAGTATATTCTGCAAATATTGATTTTAACAAAAAAATAAGCAAAAAAAATTATCTGTTCTATGGATTAGAAACTGTTTTTAATAATATAACTTCAACAGGTGAAGAAGAAGACATTAATACAAAAATTGTTAGCCCTGTTGCAAGCAGATATCCTGACGGAGGAAATACATACTTAACTTATGCTGCTTATCTTAATTTTAAATCAAATATAAGCAAAAAAATTACATTCACATCAGGTATAAGATATAGTTATTTTGACCTTAAATCTAAATTTGAAGATACAACTTTTTATCATTTCCCTTATAATAAAATAAATGTAAATGCAGGAGCTTTTAATGGTGCCGTAGGATTAGTATATAGACAAACAGAACAATGTCAGTTTAATATAAATGTATCATCAGGATTTCGTGCTCCTAATTTAGATGATGTTGCTAAAGTGTTTGACTCTGAGCCGGGAAATGTAGTTGTCCCTAATGAAAACCTAAGACCTGAATATGCTTATAATCTGGACTTTGGAGTAGTTAATAAAATTGGTGATAACACTAGATTAGAAGCAACTTTTTTCTATACTTATCTTACAGATGCTATGGTAAGAAAAGATTTCCTCTTTAATGGGCAGGATTCTATTATGTATGACGGCACTCTAAGTAAAGTTGAAGCTGTAGTTAACTCGGGGAAAGTTTTTATATATGGAGAAAGTTTTTCTGTATATAGTGATATAACAAATCATTTTTCTTTTAGAACAAACCTTACATACACTCATGGAGAAGAAGAAGACGGGACACCGCTAAGTCATGTCGCTCCTTTATTTGGAAGCACAGGTATATACTATAAAACAAACAAAATAATAACGGAATTTTATGCTAATTATAATGGCGAGATAAAAAACAAAAATCTTGCACCAACAGAACAAGCCAAAGCTTTTATGTATGCAAAAGATCATAATAAAAATCCTTATTCTCCTTTTTGGTTTACTTTAAACTTAAAATTTTCATATCAGTTAAATACTTATATGCAAATTAATGCAGGTATAGAAAATATATTAGACTATCGTTATAAACCTTACTCATCAGGAATATGTGCACCGGGAAGGAACTTTATAATAGCACTAAGAGCAAATATATAATTATATTGTTAATGATTATATTTTGCGTAATATAATTTGCCTGCCTCGTGAAATCCTGATTTATCAGGTGTTTCACGAGGTCATTTGGCTTTGCCTCCTGCCCTATGAACTAAGCGAATTGTAAATCCCGCATTTATCGGGAGCAATATTACGAACACATTTTAAAATAAAATAATAATGTGAGTAAATTACGATTTATCGGAATATTTCATCAGGGTCATTTGCTAAAGCGTCATTGGTAATCATCAATCATCAATCATCTCCTTATAATATCTGCTCCCAATTTTTTTAATCTCACATCAATATTTTGATATCCTCTATCAATTTGTTCTATATTATGTATAATACTTTTGCCTTCTGCTGATAGTGCAGCAATTAACAAGGCTACTCCTGCACGAATATCAGGTGAGGTCATTTCCACACCTCTTAACGGATATTTATGATTTAATCCTATTACTGTAGCACGATGAGGGTCGCATAATATTATCTGAGCACCCATATCAATCAATTTATCAACAAAGAACAAACGGCTTTCAAACATCTTTTGATGAATAAGCACACTAGCTTTTGCCTGCGTTGCAACAACAAGAGCAATACTAAGTAAATCAGGAGAAAAACCAGGCCATGGAGCATCTGAAATAGTCATTATAGAGCCATCAATAAATGTTTCTATCTCATAATGATCCTGAGCAGGGATATATATATTATTATTTTGTCTTTCAATTTTTATTCCTAATCTTCTAAAAACATCAGGGATAAGTCCTAACTGTTCCCAGTCCACATCTTTTATTGTTAATTCAGACCTTGTCATTGCTGCTAAGCCAATAAAACTGCCAACTTCAATAATATCATGGAGTAAAGTATGTTTGCATCCTTTCAGATATTCAACACCTTCAATATTAAGCAGATTTGAGCCAACACCTGTTATCTTTGCTCCCATACTTATAAGCATCTTACAGAGCTGCTGGATATATGGTTCGCAGGCAGCATTAAATATCTTTGTCTTGCCTTTGGCAAGCACTGCTGCCATTATAACATTAGCAGTACCTGTAACAGAAGCTTCTTCTAATAACATATTACAACCTTTTAAATGAGAAGCTTCAATTTTATAAAAATTACCCTTAAAATTAAATGTCCATTTAGCGCCTAATTTTTGTAAGCCAATAAGATGAGTATCCAATCTTCGTCTGCCTATTTTGTCGCCGCCCGGTTGAGGAATATATACTTTTCCGAAACGAACCAAAAGAGGTCCTATAATCATTACCAAACCTCTTAATTTTGTACATTTCTTTTTAAATTCCAAAGAAGTAAGATATTTAGTATCTATATTATCAGCTTGAAAAGTATATTCTGTATCACTTACGCTTTCAATTTTAACACCTAAATTGACTAACAAATTACATAACTCCTTAACATCACCTATATTCGGAATATTACTAATAGTTACTTTTTCAGGAGTAAGTAAACTAGCACAAATAACTTGCAATGCCTCATTCTTAGATCCTTGCACAGTTATTTCTCCATTTAACCTGTGTCCGCCTATAATCTCAAATGAACTCATAATAAATATTTATTTTTTAGCATAAGTTTGGATTTTATGAACTGACACTATTTAGAGTTTCTTCGTAATGTCCAAGATTTTCATAAATAAAGCACCAAAATATTCATCCCGTTAGATATATAATATTTTTTTTCCTATAGTCCAAACCCTCGGGGTTTTAAAAATCCCGAGGGTTTTTTGGCAACTGCCTGACTATTTAACGGGGTAAATTGGGATTTACCTGCCCCGTGAAATAATTTGATTATTGTGATTTGTGATTTTTAATATCTTTTTAAGATGAATAACAAATAAAAAAATTATTATCTGTATGTTCTTCTTTTTTTATATCTGCTTGTGTCATTATCCCTTTTACTATATTTTTTTGCTACATTCATATCCAATATATCCTTAGTTTCGTTAAGTTTATCATCTTTATTCAGCTTTAATTTACCATCTGATAATATTGAAAGATGATTCATAATTACTTCATCATCTACAGAATCACAGTTCCAGTTTATGTATATTTTTTTTAAATGGTTAGTCAATGTTTTTACTAAAGCATCTTTTTCTTTTCCTTCTTCATAATCTATAGCTTTTTTAATAATTAACTCTATATTATGACCATAATAACGAAATTTAATATCTTTATTTGAATATGAAATCTTATTTTTTTTATCATATAATATAGCATTCTTTGATGGAACAGGATATGGAGCATCAACATCTAATTTAAAATCAGAAATAATAAAAAGATGATTCCACAATTTATGACTAAAATCACCCACTTCATTAAGATTAACATTTGGATTTAATCTTCCCATAATATTTACAATTGATTTTGCCATTTTGGTTCTCTTCTCCCTATCTTCAATAGAAATTGCATATTCTATCATCTTTTGAATATTTCTTCCATATTCAGAAATTTTTAACTTCGGACGTGCTGTGTTATACTCCATAAATTTTAGTTTAAATTAAATTTATATAAAAAAATTATTTATTTATTGATAATATTATACTTTAAAAGGAATGCTCCACCCAAGTAAATAAAATTAAAATATTGCTATAATAACTATTACCTAAATTAATGACTAAAGATTATCTTTGTATAAAAATTATTTATATCAGGTAGTTAATATATTTATTGGGAATTATTTCTTGAATAAAACAACAAATTTATAACATATTTTTAAATAGTTACAAATATACAATATTTTTTTTAACTATTTGTTATATGCTGCCAATCTTATCGTTGAATTATCAGTTTCTGTTTTACGATGCTACCGCACGATTGTATCGTGTGGTCTTTATTTTTTATTTAATAACAATAACA
>CAZZDX010000114.1:0-9531 GCA_964653185.1 uncultured Bacteroidales bacterium | reverse complement strand
GACTCCACGCATAAGTATAAGCAGGACCTGCACCACTTCCAGTTGGACTGCCACCAATTACCACGCTGCCACTTCCACATACAATTTGATTTGGTCCTGCATCTACTATTGGCGATGTATGAACAGTTACTACAACATTATCCTGAGCTTGAGCACAGCCATTAGATACTGTAACTGTATATGTTGTAGTTACTGTTGGATGAACAACAGGAGGATTAAATACCGTAGGACCATGTGACCATGTTACAGATTCTGGTGGTGGCGGAACAAAAGTTATTTCAACATTATCTAATCCCCAGTGGTCATAACCATTACCACTTGTATTTGATTGCCACCATCTAATTTTTGTATTTGTTGTCTGAGCTGCGGGAGGTAAATTTTCACAATAATGATGCCAGTTAATATATTGTGAACTATGACCGCCAACAGGATCCCAGTAATTGATATCTGACCAACTTGAACCACCATTTGTTGAATACTGAAGATGAACGCCTTCTCCTGATAAATCAGGACCTTCGCAAGGAGAAGAATGTCCTTGCTCTGCATACTTCATATCAAAACAAATCTTACTGGGACTACATACCAGATTATAAGAAACTGTTGTTACCTGTCGCGGAAAATTTGTTGCAGGACCTATCCATAAATAAATACTCCCATCACATGTTGGATTACAAGGATTATTAAACATTGGACCGGCATCAGAAGCCCACCCTGAACCTATTGTGCCACTATTAAAGTTATTGTTCATTAAATAAGAACAATCGCCTGATGATGTAAGCGTAACTGACCCGCCTGCACAAATACTGGTAGGACTGGCATTGGCTGTTATATTACACTGAGCCAAAATTTTAGTGTTTAGAAAACCTAAAAACAAAATTGTTATTGTAATTATAGTTATATTTTTTTTCATTTTTTTAAATAAGTAGTAATTTTTATTTGCATGTCTAATCACATTCTAAATTTTAGCTTATTTTAGTTATTTTGAATTTTATTCGTCAGCTAACAGATTAGCTATTTATTTTTTATAAATAAAAAGTTAAAAAAGTAAATTTTGTGTAAAGATAATAAAATTTATTTAAAAAAAATTTTTTTTTTCATTTTTTTTTTAATTATTAGTATGCTAAATTTTTATATATTTGTATTATTATTGATTAACAAGTATTTTTAGTTAAACAAAATTAATTTTTTATAGTTTGAATTTGATAAAATAAATAAGTAATTATGAAAAAAACATTAAAAATTTCCGGCATCATTTTATTAATATTAATTGTTGTAATGATTTTACTCCCTTTTCTTTTCAGAGGAAAGATAATTAGAAATGTAAAAAGACAGGCAAATAAAACAATTAATGCTAAAGTTGATTTTAAAGATTATAGCGTCTCTCTTTTTTATAGTTTCCCTAATTTTAATCTGAAATTTAAAAACTTAAGCATAATAAAAACTGATGAATTTGTTAATGATACTGTTGCAAAAATACCTTTATTAAATATGTCAGTTAGTTTAAAGAGTGTTTTTAGAGGAAGCTATGAAATAAAAAAAATAAAGATTGAAAGACCTTTGCTGTCATTTAAGGTCTCAAAAGACGGGAAAAGCAACTGGGACATTATCAAACATTTAAAATCAGATATTGATACAACAGAGCATCTGCCTAAGACGGATAAAAAATCTAATGCTTTTAAGCACTCATCTTCACAAAAAATTATTATAAATAATGGGACAATTGTTTATGATAATAACAAACTGGATGCACATATTATTTTAAAAAATATAAATAATGAATCAAAAGGAAATATTTTTTCTGACTTTACAATACTTAAAACAGAAACAAATGTTGAGTCCATTGGTTTTATTTATAAAGGAAAAAAATACTTTTATAATTCTCCTGTTAACATAAAAGCAGATTTCGATGCAGACCTGAAAAATCTTAAATTTACATTTAAAGATAATACAATACAATTAAAAGAAATGTATCTTGGTGTTAATGGTTCTTTTGCTATAATTAATAATAGCAGATATAATATAAATTTAAAACTCAATGCTAAAGAAACCAAATTTAAAAATATCCTGTCATTAGTTCCTTATATTTATTCCAAAAAATTTAAAGATATAGATACAAAAGGTAATTTTACATTAAATGGCTTTATAAAAGGGATATACAGTAAAGACACAAAACCTTGTTTCGGGTTAAACATTTCAGTTAAAGATGCAATGTTTAAATATTCTGATATGTTAAAATCAATAAACAATATCTCGTTTAATACAAAAATCATTAATAATGGTAACAGGATAGATAATACTGAAATTAATATAAACGATTTTCATTTTGAGATGGCAAATAATGCAATAGATGCCAAATTATTTATAAAGACCCCTGTTTCAGACCCGCAAGTTGAAGCACAGATGAATGGCAAATTTGATTTGTCAGAAATAAAACATGTTTATCCTTTAAAAAATGGCAAAAAGTTAAGCGGCATTATAAATGCTGATAATATTTATATAAAAGGAAGTTTATCATCAATAGAAAAACAGCAATATGAAAATTTTAAAGCTGCCGGTAAGATTACAGTTGCAAATTTGACCTGTAAAAGCAAAAAATTTCCACGGGGAATTGTAATAAATAAAGCCACACTGAATTTTTTACCACAATATATTGAACTTGTTAACTTTGACTCTAAACTTGGCAAAAATTATCTCATTGCCAAAGGTAAAATTTTTAATTCCTTATCTTATATATTTAGAAAAGACAAAGTGTTAAAAGGTGATATTGAGTTCAGTTCTGAATTTATGAATTTGAATGATTTTAATTTTATTACCAATAACATTTCTACTGTTAATAAAGGAGATTCAATAAAAAATAAAACAAACAAGACACCAGCTGATTCTGTTACTTTATATACATTTAAAGTGCCTTCTGTCTTTGATTTTTATATAAGTTCAACATTTGAAAAACTTATTTACGGCAATATGGAAATGACAAATGTATCGGGTGATATTAAAATCAGAGATAAACAAATTATTTTTAAAGACCTGAAAATGAATATGTTAGAAGGACAGATTATTGTTAATGGATCATATAATACTAAAAACAGAAAAAATCCATGTATAAATTTTGATTTGGATATAAATGAATTTGACATTCAAAAAACATTTAACACATTTAATACAGTTCAAAAGTTTGTTCCTGTAGCAGAAAAAATTTATGGCAAATTTTCTGCTAAAATGAATCTTAAAACAGTTCTTAATAAACATACTATACCTATACCAAATACAATAACAGCAACAGGACTTTTATCTGTTAAAAAAATAATAATAGAAAATTCCAGAATACAGAATAAATTTGCTGAAGAGTTAAAAATGGATAAGTTTAAAAAAATTAATTTAGAAAAAACTGATTTATCCTTTAATATTGCTGATGAAAAGACCTGTATAAGACCTTTTAGTTTTAATTTTGATAACATAAAAGTTAATATGCAGGGCTATAATAAAAATCAGGATATTAATTATAAAATTAAACTTGAAATACCTGAAAGCGAATTTAAAGGTAAATCAAAAGATGTTTTAAACAATTTGATTTCGCAAGCCGGTAAAGATATAAAAACAGACAATACAGTTAAAATCAATTCCTCTCTTACAGGCACAGTAAAAAATCCGATTTTAAAAATGGCTTTATAAAATTTATTAGATATTATAAACAGAACTGATTAGTTCACGGGTCAAGCAAAAGACAAAAGGAAAAACAATGGAAAAGAAAAAAATTGTAAGTATCATTGGACCAAGTAAATCCAATTGCACACCGGAAATTTATGAATTTGGATTAAAATTAGGCAAAGCAATAATTGATTTGGATTTTATCCTTGTCTGTGGCGGAATGCACGGAATTATGGAAGCTGTTTGTAAAGGAGCAAAACAATCATCAAATTACAAATATGGCTGCACAATAGGAATTATACCTACATATAATAAAAACGATGCAAACATATTTTGTGATATTGTGATACCAACAGGAATAGGTCTGTCGCGAAATCAGATTATTGCAAATACCGGCGATATACTGATAGCAGTATCAGGAGGAGCAGGAACTCTGTCAGAAATTGCCTTTGGCTGGCAAATGAACAAAAAAGTTATTTGCTATACAGAATTTGACGGCTGGGCAAAAAATCTGGCAGGAAAAAATTTAGATGCGAAACATAAAGGACTATTATTATCTGCAAAAAATTTAAAACAAGTTGTTGATTATCTGAAAACTGTTTAAAATAATTATAAATAACAAAAATTCATATCTTTTTAGGTATTCCTATCTTTTTGAAATTAACATTTTTATTTCATTATAATATTCAATGTCTGACATTTATGATTATTTATAGTTCAATTTTTTTTTACAATAATCTGAAAAATTCCTAATCTGTTTTTTTAATAGAAGTCCCCTTAAATTACTTTTTGAAATAAAACTATAAATCTATATAATTATCTCGTAATTTATCAGATTCCCATATCTTTATTCCGTAATAATCTTTTTATTTTTTCTGTTTTATTAGTTGAACTTTAAACCTGTTAGAAAATATACAAAAGGGAAAAATCATAAAGTTAGTAACAACTTTACTAAGAAGAAAAACAATTTTCTAAATTTTAACACATATTATATTTTTAATATTCCTGTTTTTTTATACTTTTGCAATTAAAAATATAAAAAATTTATGAAAATAGTAAAGATAAAGAAAAGGGGCAAACGTATTTTATCTGATTTTAATGGGTTTATAAGAAGAAACAGGAAAAGATTTTTAGTAAAACAGACCTCAAAGGTTATATGGTTCACAGGATTATCAGGAGCAGGAAAGACAACAACATCTACATATCTTGAAAATGGAATATTAAAAAAAGGATATTTTACAAAACTTTTTGATGGTGATGTTATAAGAAAAGGTATTAACAAAGACCTTGGCTTTTCTTTGGAAGACAGAAAAGAAAATATCAGAAGAATTGCAGAGGTTGCCAAACTTTTTTTAGATAGCGGCATTATTGTGCTTTGTAGTTTTATAACACCTACAAAAGAAATAAGAGAAATAGCCAAATCAATTATAGGAGAGAAAAATTTTGTTGAAGTATTTGTTAATTGTCCTATAGAAATTTGCGAAAAAAGAGATGTAAAAGGTCTGTATAAAAAAGCAAGACAAGGATTAATAAAAAATTTTACAGGAATAGATTCTGTTTATGAAACACCTGAAAATCCTGATATAGAAGTAAGGACAGACCTTTGGAATATAGAAAAAACATCTAAATATTTGTTAAGACAGATTTTGCCTAAAATTAAATTTGAACACAAATGGTATCTTACAACTTAAATCATTTAAAAGAATTAGAATCTGAATCAATTTTTATTATCCGCGAACTAGCAGCTCAGTTTGAAAGACCTGTGTTGCTGTTTTCGGGTGGTAAAGATTCTATAACTATGCTTCATTTGGCTCGTAAAGCTTTTTATCCTGCAAATTTACCTTTCCCAATACTTCATATAGATACAGGGCATAATTTTTATGAGACAATTAAATTCAGAGATATTCTTATAAAAAAACTTGATATTAATCTAATAGTAGCTTATGTGCAAGATTCTATTGATAACGATAGAGTTGCAGAGGAGACAGGACCTAATCCAAGCAGAAATGTGTTACAGACAACTACTTTATTAGACGCAATTGGAAAATATAAATTTGATGTTGCAATGGGTGGAGCCAGAAGAGATGAAGAAAAAGCCCGAGCAAAAGAAAGATTCTTTTCACATAGAGATGAATTTGGGCAATGGGACCCAAAGAACCAAAGACCGGAACTATGGAACTTATTTAATGGAAAGGAAAAAAAAGAAGAACATTTTAGAGTGTTTCCTCTTAGCAACTGGACAGAACTAAATATATGGCAATATATTTTATACGAAAATATTGAAATACCATGCCTTTACTTCTCTCATGACAGAGAATGTATAAATAGAGATGGTGTATTACTTGCAAAAACAAACTTTATTAAATTAAATGAGGGAGAAAAAGTTGAAAAAAAGAGAGTCAGATTTAGAACTATAGGAGATGCAACTTGCACAGGAGCTAGTTTGTCAAATGCCAGCACAATAGAAGATATAATAAAAGAAATATCTACAACAAGAACAACAGAACGGGGAGGCAGATCTGATGACAAACGCTCTGATGCTGCTATGGAAGACAGAAAAAAACTAGGATACTTTTAATCATTAAAAGATAACAGGACAATTAGGAAATAAAAAAATTGAATATTTAAAAATTAAAAATTAGGAATTACGGATTACGGATTTTGAACTTGAAACTGAAAACTATAGAATAGCAATGATACTAAACTGTAACAAATTGCATATTCGCAATTTTGCCAAGTTATTTTTTTAAGTCGTTCTTTAAAGACAAAAAATAAAATGATAAAAGACAAAAAAGAAAATTATTCAGATATAGAATTATTAAGATTTACAAGTGTAGGAAGTGTTGATGATGGTAAAAGCACATTGATTGGAAGATTATTGTATGATAGTAAGTTAATATTCAGAGATCAATATGAAGATATAAAACAAGCCAGCCAAAGAAGAGGTGAAGAGCATGTAAATCTTGCTTTGTTAACCGATGGTTTGAGAGCAGAGAGAGAGCAAGGTATAACTATTGATGTTGCATATCGTTATTTTGCTACACCTAAAAGAAAATTTATTATAGCTGATACTCCCGGACATATACAATACACAAGGAATATGGTAACAGGTGCTTCTACTGCTAATTTGGCTATTATCTTAATAGATGCACGTAAAGGTGTTATTGAACAAACACGCAGGCATTCTTTTATAGCATCTCTGTTAAAAATACCTCATATGATTATATGTGTCAATAAAATGGACCTTGTCAATTATGATCAAAAGGTATTTGAAAAAATAAGAAAAGATTTTGAAAACTTTGCATCTAAATTAGAGGTCTATGATATCAGATTTATGCCTATAAGTGCATTATATGGAGATAATATAGTTAAAAGATCAAAAAATATGGATTGGTATAAAGGTCCAACATTAATGTATTTATTGGAGACAATACATATTGGCAGTGATCACGACTTTGTTAATTGCAGATTTCCTGTTCAATATGTTATACGACCTCAATCGGCAAAATTTCCGGATTACAGAGGTTATGCAGGCAGAGTAGCAGGCGGAATATTTAAGACGGGAGATAAAATAATGTCTCTGCCATCAGGATTTACAAGTAAAATTAAATCTATTGACACTTTTGACGGACCTGTTAAAGAAGCTTTTCCTCCTATGTCTGTAACAATTACATTAGAAGATGAAATAGATATTAGCAGAGGTGATATGATTGTGCGCAAAAATAACTCGCCTGTTGTTAGTCAGGATTTTGATATAATGGTCTGCTGGCTTAATGAGAAAAAACTTATTTTAAATGGAAAATACAGTATAAAACAAACAACAAAAGATGCCCGTTGTATTATTAAAAAAATCAGATATAAAGTTGATATTAATACTTTACACCGAATAGAAAGCGATAAGGAAATAGGACTGAATGATATAGCAAGAATTTCATTAAGGACAACACAACCATTTTTTTATGATAAATATGAAACCAATCGTATAACAGGAAGTGTGATACTTATTGATGAAGCTACAAATGAAACCGTTGGAGCAGGAATGATAATCTAATGGCTTCGCGGTCATTCAGTTGTTAAGGGGGCTTCTATTAATTCACATCAATTTATCCTTGCAAAATAAATTTAATAGGCATATTAAATTGAACTCTAACAGGTTTTCCTCTTTGTTTACCGGAATTCCATTTAGGCATAGCTTTAACAACGCGTATAGCTTCTTCATCACAGCCGCCACCTATGCCTCTTAATATTTTAACATTTGATACAGAGCCGTTTCTTTCAACAACAAAGGTGATATATACTGTTCCCTGAATACCACTTTCTTTAGCCATTTGAGGATATTTTATATGGTCCTGCATAAATTTAATTCTTGCTGCATCGCCACCGGGAAAAGAAGGAGCTTCTTCAACAATAGTAAAGATTTGTTTTTCTTCAATCTCATCTTCCTGCTCTGTTACAGACACATATTCTTGCACTTCTGTAGATTGTGTTGCTTCTGCATCAATAGAAAATTCTTCTTCTACTTCTGTTTCATCTTCTACTATATTTAAAATATCAGCTTCAACAGTTTTTGGTGGTTCTGGAGGTTTAATTTCCTGTTTAGTAATAGGAACATCTTCTTCTATAACATCTTCGTTATTGTTTGTATTCCATTCCCCACCTCTTCCTTCATAAAATTTCTTTTCAAAAGCACAGAGTGCTATAATCAGTGCTATAATAATACCTATTTGAAAAAAAATTCCTTTTTTAGATTCAATATCTGCTTTTGGTGTTTTTTTTGGTTTCATAAATATAAAATTTTATTAAGTTAAGAATTCTTTTGGCTAAATTACAAAATAAAAATTAAAAAAACAAATATTTCTTATGCTTTTTTGTAAAAAATAAAATTTACATCAATATTACTACTGGACAGTCAACAGTTTCGATAAATACTGAATGTTCCATCGGCACAATAACAATGCAATAATAATCAACAACATAAATTTTATACTTTATTTAACTAAATACCGAAAAATAATTCTATTAAGCTTGGGTAATCTCTTTATATTTTTCCGAACTAAGCAATTCATTGACTTCGTCAGGGTTGGTTATTTTTATTTTTATTATCCAACCTTTTTCATAAGGGTCTTGATTAACTAATTCCGGGCTATCTTCTATGTTTTTGTTAAATTCAAGTATCTCACCGGATACAGGCATAAATATATCAGAAACAGTTTTTACTGCTTCAACAGAGCCAAAAGATTCGCCTTTTTTAATTGTTTCTCCGACTGTCTCTACTTCAACAAAGACAACATCTCCAAGTTCACTCTGTGCAAAATCCGTAATTCCAACATAAGCTTCATTGCCTTCTACTCTTAACCATTCATGATTTTTGGTATATTTTATATTATCAGGAATTTTCATAATATTTATATTTTTATATTTAGTTTATATTTAAGTATTTACATTTTATTATCAATTTTGTATCAAGATATTAGACACAAGTATCAAGATTTTGTTATACTATTCTTAAAATTATAAATCATTTTTTGAATTTCCTGCACTTTTTCAAGTTGTTCATCTTTTGGAAATAAATTAGTAACAGAATAAATTTCTTTTATTATTTCTTCTTTTTTGCCATATTTTCAACTCTTTAAAATTATGCATTTGTTGCAATATTTACATCTTGCGTCTTGCATCTTGTATCTTGTGTCTTGTATCTTGTATCTTGTATCTTGTATCTTGTATCTTCTGTCTTGTATCTTGTGTCTTGTGTCTTGTATCTTGTGTCTTGTGTCTTGTGTCTTGTATCTTGTGTCTTGTATCTTGTGTCTTGTATCTTGTGTCTTGTATCTTGTATCTTGTATCTTGTATCTTGTATCTTGTGTCTTGTATCTTGTATCTTGT
>CAZZDX010000113.1:0-9612 GCA_964653185.1 uncultured Bacteroidales bacterium | reverse complement strand
AAATTGTGGTGCTAATCTGATATGTTATTAATCAAGGTTTTACGCTTAACTAAATGACATTGCGATTTATCAAGGGATTAATAATAAACCTTGTTAAATAATTTAATATAAAATATTATCAATTAATTTAAAAATAATGATATTTAACAGTTTTATGAGCAAAATATTAAGGGACTTCAACAGTATTTAGTATTTCATTAATAATATCTTCAGAAGTGATGTTTTCTGCTTCTGCTTCATAGCTAAGACCTATTCTATGTCGGAGCACATTATAGCATACGGCTCTTACATCTTCGGGTATTACATAGCCCCTTTGTTTTATAAAAGCATAAGCTTTGGAAGCAAGAGTCAGATAAATGCTTGCACGAGGTGATGCCCCATAGTTTATCAGTCCTTTAAATTTATCAAGTTTATATTTAGAAGGATAACGGGTAGCAAATACAATGTCAATAATATAGTTTTCAATTTTTTCATCTGTATATACCTGTCTAACGATATTTCTTGCTTTTATAATATCCTCCGGTTTAAAGACAGTATTTGTTGTAGGGAATACATTGGTAACATTTTCGCGTATAATAGATTTTTCTTCTTTTTTGTCAGGATAATTTACTATTATTTTCAGCATAAATCTATCTACTTGTGCTTCCGGCAAAGGATAAGTGCCTTCCTGTTCAATAGGATTTTGAGTGGCAAGGACTAAAAAAGGTTCTTCCAGTTTATATGTGTTTGTTCCAATACTAACTTGTCGTTCCTGCATAGCTTCAAGCAAAGCACTTTGTACTTTTGCAGGAGCACGGTTTATCTCATCAGCAAGAATAAAGTTAGCAAAGATAGGACCTTTACGAACAGTAAACTCTTCTTTTTTTTGACTATAAATCATTGTGCCGATTATGTCAGCAGGGAGCAGGTCAGGTGTGAACTGTATCCTGTTAAATTTAGCATTAATAGTATTAGCGAGAGAACTTATAGCCAGTGTTTTGGCAAGTCCGGGAACGCCTTCAATCAATATATGTCCGTTAGAGAGTAATCCGATTAACAGACCTTCAATCATTTGCTTTTGTCCTACAATTACTTTGTGCATTTCCATTGTAATTATATCTATAAAAGCACTTTCTTTTTTTATAAGTTCATTTAGTTTTTTTATATCAACAGTTGTTTCCATGTTTTTAGTATTTAAGATTTAAAATATCTAAAATTGAGTTTGCTCTAAAAAGTATCAAATTTTTTATTCATTTTTGGGCTGAAGCCCGACAAACAGAAGAAATTCAGTTACCCCGACATTAATGTCGGGGCAATTGAAAACATTCAGAATTTTCGGGGCTTTAGCCCCAAAAAATTAGACCGCAAATACTTTTTAGAGTGGACTTAAAATTTAAAATGCCAAAATTAAATAAAAATGATAAAAATTTATCTTTGTAACGATATGATTTTATGAAATATTGTAAAAAAAAATATTTTTTTGTCAAATAAAAAAATAAGATGTATATTTGTATTAAATTTTCAGAAACAGTTTAACCGGCACTTGCTGTTTTTTGAAAATAAATAAAAATGAACTTAGCGAATTGTAAATCCCGTTATAAATCCCGTATTTATCGGGACATTTATCGGGAGCGATCTCACGCTTGCCCCGTAGGTAGAGCGAAGCGATATCCTTTGGGGAACACCTTTTAAAATAATTGATATTGTGAGTAATTTTCTATTTGTAGCCCTGAACGGAAGTTCAGGGATTAAGTTAAGCAATATGTAATAAGTCCCATAGGGATGACCTATTTTGAATTATTTTGCCTGAAATATTCAATTTTCAGTAAGCCCTAATTAACGTATAACTCCGCTCAGTAGAGGTTTACAAGTCCTTGTTCTTTAATAAATCCAAAGCTTCTTTAATACTAATCCTTTTGTCATTAAAAAAAGCCACAACAAATGCATCATTAAATCCTGCTCTACGAACTTTATATTGAAGATTAACAGATGATTCAAAAGTGTCTTCATCACCTGTTGTATATTTATACAGTCCATTATCAAAATATACTTTTACTTCTTTTAAGTCCTTAAACTCATCTGAATCCAAAGACATCTCTTTATTGAGAGTTTTAAACTGAACTCTAAAAGAAATATTTTTCTTATCTTCTAAAACATTTGCTTTATCTTCTGTCTTATTTACAGATATTTCTTTATCATCATTTTTTACAATATCTTCTTTATAATTTTTGTCTTCTGACTTTATCTTTTGCTTGTCCTGTGAAATTTCAACTTGTTGAGGTATTTCTTTATTTTTTTTCAAAGCTTCTTTAATATCAATTCTTTTGTCATTAAAAAAAGCCACAACAAATGCATCATTAAATCCTGCTCTACGAACTTTATATTGAAGATTAACAGATGATTCAAAAGTGTCTTCATCACCTGTTGTATATTTATACAGTCCATTATCAAAATATACTTTTACATCTTTTAAGTCCTTGAATATATCTGAATTCAAAGATTTTTTTTCAGGCGAACTACTGAATTGAACTCTAAAAGACACTCTGTTTTTATCAAAATCATTATTTTTAATATCTGTTAATTCATTATTATCTGATTTATTTGTTTTAACTTCTTTTTCGTTTATCTTTTCTTTTATCTTTTCTTTATTATTTTCTTTTTCAATATCTTGTTTTTCAATATTTTTTTTAGCAATAAGTTGTTTTTCTATATCTTCTTTTTTAATGCCTTCTATTCCTGTTTTATATTGTTCAAAAGCTTTATAAATAGCTAAAGCAACATCTTGCTGACCTTTTTCAGAGGTTAAAAATTTTTCTTCGTTTTTATTACTCAAAAAACCTGTTTCAATTAATATACTGGGCATTGTTGTCCTGTATAGCACCAAAAAACCTCCTTGTTTAACGCTTCTGTCAAGCATACCCAATGTTTCTGTTAATTGTTTCTGAACTTTTGATGCTATATTAAGACTCTGTTCTAAAAAAGCATTTTGATAAAGAGTAAAAATAATATTGGCTTCAGGAGAATTAGGGTCAAATCCACTATATTTAACAGTATAATCTTCTTCCATTAATACTGCTGCATTTTCTCTTTTTGAAACAGCTAAATTAGCTTCACTCTTATTTATACCCATAACCCATGTCTCGGATCCGTATGCTTTTGATGAGCTACATGCATTACAATGTATTGAAATAAATAAATCTGCCTTATTATCATTTGCAATATCAGCTCTCTTATAAAGTTCTATAAACCTATCATCATTACGGGTATATATCACTTTTATATCAGGGAAGTTATCTTTTATATATTCGCCTAATTTAAGTGCTATGCTAAGTACAACATCTTTTTCTTTTGACCTTGAATATCCCAAACAACCTGGATCCTTACCACCATGTCCAGGGTCAATGACAACTGTTTTAACAGAATATTTCTTATCAGGACCTGCATAAAAAGAGCTTAGCAGGAATATGCAAATCATACCAAAAACTGTAAAATATCGTTTCACTTAAAAAAATGTTTTACTTTTGAAAGTTCAAAATTAATTTTATTGTTGCAAAATAACAAAATTTATTTCATTCAAAAAATTATAATAATATTGTTATCCTGAATTATTCATAAATTAAATTATATGTTATTATCATTAGGGTATAAATTTCGCAGAGGAGATTGTGATTTTATCCTTGTCCCCGCCTTAAAAGACAGGGCTAATGATATATATTCCCTAAAAATTTATAAATTAATCAGGTTAGAAAAATTTTTATTAAAATATATATTTATATCTATAGTCATAAACTTATTTTGTTTTACTATATATGCACAAGATACTATTAAACAAAACGAAAAAGACAGTTTAATATTATCTGCTGACACTATACAAAAGCCAAAAAGTAAAGAGTTTTCAATTGATTCTAAGGTAAAATATTCTGCTATTGACTCTATACTTTTTAACATTGAAGAACAAGAAGTATTTCTTTTTGGTAATGCTGAGGTTAATTATAAAGAGATAAACATAAAAGCAGCATATATTGAAATAAATTTTAATACTAATTTAATGTTTGCCAAAGGTATTTTGGATTCAACAGGAAAAGAAAGAGGAACACCTGTATTTACCGATGATAATCAAAGTTTTAAGTCAAAAGAAATAACTTATAATTTTAAGTCAAAAAAGGGCTTAATAAAAAATATATTTCTTGCCGAGGGAGAAAACTATATTCATGGCAAAAGAGTAAAGAAACTTCCTGAAAATGAGATACTTATCAAAAACGGACAATATACAACCTGTGAGCTTGAACATCCTCATTATCAAATAAAATTTTCAAAAGCAAAAGTCATTCCCAATGATAAAATAATTACAGGACCTGCATATCTGTGTATTGCAGATGTTCCTACTCCTATAGCTATTCCTTTTGGATTTTTTCCAAACAAAAAAGGGCAAGCTTCAGGCATCGTAATACCACGTTATGGTGAATCTGCCAACCGTGGATTTTTTCTGGAAAACGGTGGATATTACCTTGGAATAAATGATTATATGGACCTATTACTAACAGGAGACATATACACAAGAGGCAGCTGGGCTTTAAAAACGCACTCTAATTATAACAAAAGATATAAATATAATGGTAGCTTTAGCTTAAATTATGCTATAAATATTTTAGGCGAAGAGGGACTTCCTGATTATTCAAAAAATAAGGATTTTTTTTTTAAATGGAACCACAAACAAAGTCCAAAAGCAAGTCCTAACAGTAGATTCTCTGCCAATGTAAATGCCGGCACTAGTAAATACAATACTTTTAATCCTACAAGTACTGCTGATTATCTGTCAAACACTTTTCAATCAAATATATCTTATTCTAAAACATGGGCAGGAAAATATAATTTTTCAACAAACATGCGACATAGCCAAAATACAATTAACAAACAGGTTAGCTTAAATCTGCCGGAAATAGCTTTTTCTGTAAACCGTTTTTATCCTTTTAGAAAAAAAGAAAAAACAGGTAAATTAAAATGGTATGATAATATAAGTGTTAATTATGTGATGAACGCAAGAAATGATTTATCTACAACAGATTCTTTATTATTTACTTCCAATAGTTTATCAAAATTACGCAATGGTATTAAACATTCTATCCCTGTTAGCAGCTCTTTAAAACTTTTTAAGCATTTTACATTAACAAATTCAATAAATTATATAGAGAGATGGTATTTGCAAAGCACAGACAAAAAATGGAATAATGATACGTTATTTTCTAACAACGATACTATAATAGGATATCTTGATACAGATACTGTTCAAGGATTTAAAGCAGCACACAATTTTAATTTATCTTCTTCTTTAAACACAAGAATATATGGAATGTTTCAATTTAAAAGAGGATTTGTCAGGGCTGTGCGACATGTGATAACGCCAACGGTTAGTTTTACTTATCATCCCGATTTTGGCACTAAAAAATGGGGATATTATAAAGAAGTTCAAACAGATACACTGGGAAATACCAGTAAATATTCAATATTTGAAAATGGGATTTACGGAACACCTTCAGCAGGAGAATCAGGAAGAGTAAATTTTGCCCTGACAAATAATCTTGAAATAAAAGTAAAATCCAAAAAAGATTCTATATCAGGAACAAAAAAAGTTGTCCTTATCAAAAATTTTACTGTCTCAACTTCTTACGATGTTACAAAGGACTCTTTAAACTGGTCAAAAGTAGCAATGTCAGGGACAACTACTTTATTTAAAAATTTGTATATCAGATATGCAAGTATATGGGACCCTTATATTATTGACTCTACCGGAAGAAATATAAATAAATTTGAATGGCAGGAAAACAAGAAGTTACTGCGTCATTCTAAAACTGACTGGGCTTTAAGTTTAAACTGGGCACTTAACTCTGATTCGCCTTTGTTTAAGAAAAAAACATCTGAAACTTCTGACAAAGAAAATAAAGAACAAACTGACTTTGACATACCCTGGAATTTAGGTATTCACTATACATTTAACTATAGCAATATGTTTGTCAGCCAAGTGCAGCCAAATCAAAAGGATATAATTCAGACATTATCATTTAATGGGAGTGTTAGTATTTCATCTAAATGGAAAATAGGATTTACATCAGGATATGATTTTCAAAATAAGGATTTTTCTTATACATCAGTAAATTTTTATAGAGATTTACATTGCTGGGAAATGAGTTTTAACTGGATACCAATAGGATTTAGGAAAAGCTGGAGTTTTAAAATAAACATAAAAGCATCTGCATTTAAAGATTTAAAATATGAAAAGAAAAAGGACTGGAGAGATATTATGTAATTGGTTCTACTGGACAGTTGGCAGTCAGCAGTCAACAGTCAGTAGAGACACAAAATTTTGTGTCTCTACTGTTTCCATATAAATATTGAATTTATCCGGTTAATTGTCTTAGGCAAACAAATTAATTCATAATAAAAGGATAAGAAACGCCATTTACTGTTGCAACAGCATTAGGATCACAAATGCCATTACCATAGTCCACTGCAATAGTTGGGATATCCTGTATATTCAAATCAAGAGTTCCGCTTCTAACCCACCTGCATCCAACTAAAACATTTAAAGGACTTGTAATAACAATAGTATAACTTTTACCATTTGCACTTACTCCGTCTTGTGTTCCTGTAATCAAATATTCATCATCCCATGGATATAGTATTGTAGATTCGCCATTTATCCATTCTCTTTCTCTGTCAGAGTTCCAATGAATAGTGCCTGCATTATTAGGTTTGGTAATCACAGCATCTATGATATGAATAGAATAAACCAAATTACTGTCTGTATTTCTACCTGTATTAGTAACTGTCTTTGTGCCTTCTACTTTATTATCGTCCACGTAATAATTATCAAACGTTGTGGTAATTACAGAGCCAGTGGTACGATATCTACCTGTACAATGAACTAATATTTTGCCTCTTCTGTTTCTGCCGCTTGGCGGATATTGCTGACAATTGGAGGTTCCAAAATCTATGATTAAATTTTTAGGCCATGTAGTATCAAAAGGAATAATTGTAAGAGTAATACAAGGACTAATGGTTATTATACAAGTATCACCCATTATTGAAGAAATGCCTTTACTTCCATCAATAGTATCTTCTGCCTTTTGCATACCATCTTTAACCTGTGCAAAAGCATCACTAAATACATTTTCAGCTAAAGCATCATCGCCGGCTGCTGAAACATCATAGGTTTCATCTTCATCTTTATCTTTTCTGCATGAATTGAACATTAAACTAGACACAATAATTACTGCTAATGCAGCATAAATAATTTTATTTTTCATAGTTGATAAATTTTTTAGTTAATAAATAAAAATAATTTTAATAATTTGTCAAAGATATAACTTTTTTTTATAAACCAAATAAGAATAAGAAAAAAAGTTTTTTTGAGCAGGTTTAAAATCCTGCCTCTCTATTAATTTCCATTCATTAAGATTGATTTCAGGAAAAAAAGTATCTGCTTCAAATGATTTGTGAACTTTTGTTAGATATAATTTGTTGGTATATTTTAAAAACTGTCTGTAAACAGAGGCACCACCTATAATAAAATTTTCTTTATTATCATCGCATTTATTTATAGCATCTTCAATAGAATAAGCCATAACACAATCTTTTATTTTATCATTTTTATCATCTGATATAACGATATTTTTTCTGTTGGGCAAGGCACCACTTGGTAATGAAAAAAAAGTGTTTTTTCCCATTATAACAGTATGGTTTGCTGTTATTTTTTTAAATCTTTTTAAATCATCAGGAATATGCCACAACAGTTTGTTGTCTTTGCCAATAGCATTATTTTCTGCTATTGCTACTATAATTGAAATGTCTTTCATTTTTTGTAATTATTTTTTTTTATTAAATAATACTAAATATACTATGAGCAATCAACTAACAATTAAAATACCCGTTTGTATATATTACCAATTATAATTAATTTCATTTGGTTTTAATCTTAAAAATTCTTTAGGATTGTGTTCAATATCAGTAATATTTAATAAAAGATTTAAGTCATGACCAGTGCCTTTAAAACTCATCCATATATTAGGCGGAACTGTTAATCTTTTATAATTATCTTTTGAAAGTTCAACTTCAAAAAAATGATTTTTTGAAATACTATTTTCTCTGTCATCATATAAAACAAATTTGATTTTTCCAACAGGAACAATCAGGTTTAAAGTTGTTTTAGTATGTTTTTTCCAGTCCTTAACATTACCAAAAATGACAGTTGAAAAATAAGCTTCTCCAAATCCGGCAAAGCCATTATCTTTTTTTTTTATACAGTGAAAGACATCACCTTTGGGATTGTATATTTTTTTTAATGGAGTTAGAATTACTCCCTGTATATTTATATTGTCCATTGAATTTCTTTATTAGAAGCAATTTTCTCATATTCGTTTATTTGCGATAAAGTAAAATCAAACATATTAATATTATTCAAATAAAAATTAACATACCATAAACCGGTAAATTCTATTAATTTTTCATAATCTAAAGCAGGCATCCATTTAAGATGTATTAATGCTTTATCGCAGTTAAGTTTAAGAAGTCCTGCCTCGTGGAATTTAGGAGAATGAGTTATTTTATACAGTTCTAATTTTTTATTTTTATTCCAATATTTACTTATGTCCTTTATTATTTCTATAACTGTATGATTATAATGTGAAAAAGGACCAAAGTTAAAGTTTTCCCCGTTCAATTTATTATCTTTATAAAGTTCTGCTCCCAAAGCCAAATATCCGCTGACAGGTTCTAATACATGTTGCCATGGTCTTGTAGAGTATGGACTTCTTATTTCTACTGATTTATTTTCACTCCAAGCCCTGACGCAGTCGGGAATAATTCTGTCTATAGCCCAGTCGCCACCACCAATAACATTTCCTGCTCTTACAGATGCCATTCTAATATTAGAATCCTCTTTTTTAAAAAAAGAATGATAATATGATTTGATAACCATTTCAGCAGCAGCTTTTGAACCGCTGTAAATATCTTTTCCTCCTAATTTATCAGATTCTCTGTATCCCCATAGCCATTCTACATTATCATAACATTTATCGCTTGTAATTATTATTGCAGTACATTTTTTATTATAATTTCTCAAAGATTCTAAAATATTAGTCGTGCCTAATACATTAGTAGAAATTGTTTCAATAGGATCATTGTATGAGCGTGAGACAATGGATTGAGCAGCTAAATGAAATAAAAAGTCGGGTTTTACATCATTTACAATTTTCTTTATACAAGATAAATCTCTTATATCATTTTGAAAATAAGTTATCTTATTTTGTAAATCAAGTTTTTTGAAAATTGATGGAGTTGTAGGAATATCTTTAGAAATTCCATAAACTTTAGCGCCTAATTTTAACAGCCAAAGTGTTATCCAAGTTCCTTTAAAGCCAGTGTTGCCTGTAACAATGACTTTTTTGTTTTTATAAATATTGTTAAACATTATTTTTATGTGTTTATATTTTCGTATTTAGTTTATTATCAATTAGTTACCATGTTCAATATTTAAAGTTCCGAGTTACAAGTTCAAAGCACAAAGCACAAAGCACAAAGTTCAAAGTTCAAAGTTCAAAGTTCAAAGTTCAAAGTTCAAAGTTCAAAGTTCAAAGT
>CAZZDX010000112.1:0-9667 GCA_964653185.1 uncultured Bacteroidales bacterium | reverse complement strand
CATATTTTTACTAAACTTTAGGTCGCGCGACAAAGTTTTAAACTTTGGAAAAGTTCTTTATTTAAGATTTTTAAAAATAAATTTGCTTTTTATATTTAAATGTATTATCTTTGTCCCATATTTTACGTATTATATATAAAGTATAAATAAATTAAAAAACTTAACCAATAACAACTAATTATGAAACCAATTATACGACTATTTGATATGTCTGCTAAAATTTTTTTCAGCATAATTATTTTTATTGCTTTTGCAAATAATATATATGCACAGGATACACGTATTACCAATACAAAAACTACCAGGGATAATACCAGTGTGAAACCTTATGTGATTCCGCAAAATGTAAATGAACAAGGAATTAGAAACAGTGTTTCAAGCACACAAGTAGATAATTTAAAAAAATTAGTAGGCCCTTGTGAAAAACTTTATAATTCAATAAAAAGTATATATCCAGAAGCAATTGAAATTATAGAAAAACGTGGACTTGTTACAAAACATTTTAGAAATGGTGATGGCACTTTTACATGTGCAGTTGGAGATAATTATCATTATCTCGATAATGGTGAATGGAAAGATATAAATTTGTGTATTCAACAATCGTTTAAAGACAAACATTACAATTATAAATGTGAAACCAACCTTTTTAAATCATATTTCCCAACTGAATCAGGTAATAAAGGTTTTCGCATGATTGACAAAGGCATTGAACTAAATATGTGGAATACCCCTTCAATGGCTGTTATTTCGGTTGGTGGGGAGATTATTTCAAAAATACATGCATCTTCAGTGAATGGCTATTCCGAAGGTAATATAATACATTATAAAAATGTATATCCAGATGTTGATGATGAAATAACCGTTATGACTGATGCAATAAAACATAATATTAAATTAAATTATTTACCTTCTGGGCTTCAAGCCAACAGAAATATTATTTTCACAGGTATTACAAAGTTACCTAATGGAGTTCATGTTTTAATAAATGAATCAGTTGCGCCTGATAATTTTACCACAGAGAGTTTTTCTATAGCCTTAACAGATAATATAGAAGGAGGTCCTTTTTATTATAATCAGGTGCTTGTATTCGACAATACTTTGGATCAAAGTGAGGCAGAATTTCTTGCTTATGCCCCTGAAGAAAAACTTACTGCTGAACAAATTGGCAAAAAAAAACATCTGATTTTTGGTGAATACAAAGTACAAAAAGAAGGAAATGAACTTTATATCAGTGTTGTTGTACCTGGTGAGTGGCTTACCGCTCAAAATACAGAATATCCTGTTATTATAGACCCCAGTGTTATTATAGGAACTGGTACAAGTTTATACAGACATCCATGGGATATATATTATAATTATGCACGCAGCCAGTCAATATATCTAAACAGTGAGTTAAATTTTGATGGAACAATAACCAATATTTATTATGATAGAGATGCAATTGCTACGGCATATTCTATATTGAATGCACAGGAATGGATGGATGATGTTTCTGCCAGTACATTGTCATCATGGCAAACTGAAGGTACTTCCGTTCTTGGCCCAAGCACTTGGAATATTGAAACCGCAGCAGGATGGTATGGATTTACGTTAACTACCACTTTTCCACATGATAATACATATCACTTACAGGTAAGTTTCAGACATCAGGATGGAAGCTGGAGTAGTCCTTATCACAAATTCAATTGTACATCTACCAGCGCAAATTATCGTACTCTCGAAGGAGCCAATGATGGAACTAATCCACCTACTGTTTCTCAAACATATTATCGTCCCAATATATATCTTGTATATACCGCCCCCGCCGACCCTTGCGCAGAAGCAATCAACATTCCTTCAGCACCGGTTACAAACCAAAGTTTAGTATGTACAGGCACAGCACTTCCAGGCAATTTAAATGCTACAAACGTACCTACTGCCTGTGGCGGAGCTTCAAACAGTTATAAAGGTGGACAAGAAGCATTATACACATTCACACCTACTACAACAGGACTATATACCATAAGTTACAGTGGGCAAACATGGAGTGCAATTTTTGTTTATAGTGGTTCATGCCCTGCATCGGGTGGGACTTGTGTTGGTTCGGTTGGTAGTAGTGCTAGTACACAAAGTTTAGATGTGAATTTGACCGCTAGCACACTTTACTATATCTGGTTTGATACTTGGCCATCACCAAATAGCCCTTGTGCAGGCACCTTCTCTATTGTTCCCCCCGCCCCATCCGGCCCTGCCTGCGGCGACACCGATAAAGGAACAATCACTCCAGCATGTAACCAGCAAGATGCAGCCTACACTTCCGGCACAATACCTTACTGGAAATTTAACGCAACATCCGGCAGAACATACCATTTCAGTCTTTGTTCAAACAGCGAAGACAGCTATTTACGAATATATAATTCCAGCTTTGCCCAGGTTGCTTCTCAAGATGATAACGGACCCTTCTGTTCCGGTGTCTCTGCTTCAATCAGCTGGAATTGTGCATCTTCTGGGGACTACTATATTACAGCATCTAACTATTCATGTGACCCTTTTACTAACAGTGGGAGCATGCAATACTGGTATACTACTTCTCCATTAACTGATAAGGGAACCATAACACCTACAGCATCATGGCAGAATGCTGCTTATACTTCAGGTACTATACCTTTCTGGGATTTTAATGCAACATCAGGAACAAGTTATGACTTCAGCTTTTGCTCAAATAGTGAGGACAGCTACCTCAGGATATACAATTCTAGTTGGACCCAGACTGCTTCCAACGATGATAATGGGGACCATTGCTCTGGATCACCAGCATCTATAACATGGAACTGCACCAGTTCCAGCACTTATTATATTGTGGGCTCAAATTACTCATGTGACGGTTTTACAAATTCAGATAATATGGCTTATCGCATAACACCACCCCCATGCTCTCCACCAACATCAGTCACTGCCTATGCAGATGGTGGATCAAGTGCTACTGTATGCCAGGGAGCTTCTTTTAATCTCACAAAGAATTCTGACTCAGGTGATGGCGTCTGCTCAGGTACCTGGCAATATGCTTGGTATAATGGCTCCAATTATTGGAATGGTTCATTTAGCAGCGGTTCGGCAGTATATGATAATGCTTATAGTACCATCAGTACTAGTGTTACCTCTGCTACAACATTCACATTGTATATGCGCTGCAGTGAATGCACGGGAAGCACTGTTAACGATGGTGTAAATGTTTCAGTATATACGGAATCAACAGCACCAACATCTATTGATGTTGATATTAATCCTTAATTTATAGAAAAATAATGATAAATGATAAATTATAAATAAAAATGAACTTGAAACTTTGAACTTTGAACTAAAATAATATAGTTATGAAAACAATAATACATCTTGGTAAACTAATAAAATTATTGGTTTTTATCAGTATAGTGGCTTTTGTTGCTTTTGCAAATAACACAAATGCTCAGGAAAGAAAATCTAAACGTAAATTATATAAACCTCAGTTAATTGAAAATAAAAAATCTGCATTAAGTGAATATGTGAAGCCTGATAAAACTGAAATTGTTAATATAGATGGGCAACTCTATTATAAATATTATATGACTCCTGAAAAATTATGTAAAAAATATAATTCAGAAGTTCTGGATTTAAGTAAATATAAAGGTTATTATTTACAAATGAAACTCCCTGATATCCAAGTCATTGCAAATTCATTAGATAATGAATCAACTGTGGATTCAGTGCAGGTGATTAATTCAACTACAGCAAAAGTTTTTTTGTCTAAAAATAATTTTATTAATAAATTCGGTGTTAAGGCATTAGATACTGATGATGGCGAGTATAAAGGTTATTATATTTATAAGAAAATGATAGCTGCACCATATTTGCCAATTTCCAGCCCTTATCCAACTGACAAACCTGAAATAATGGAAAAACGTTCACCTTATGCACGACATTTTATGAATGATGACGAAACTGTAACAGCTATTTTAACTATTCAACCTACTTCTTATTATTCAGATGAAACTTATGAATGGATTGATATAGACCTGACAAAACCTATTCCTCCTGATATAATAACTATATTAACAAAATCAACAAAAGGTACAGTTTATCCGGGTATGACATATTACGGAAATCATTATGAATATAATAATGATGGTAACGCTCCTTATAATCATATTGTTACAGGTGCTCAGACCGGATGGTATCATAATGTGGGTCAGGATGTTGATTGGAACGACGAATATCATCGTGCTTCTTACCAGTTTGATGTAACAAGTATAGAGGATGGTTCAGACGTTACTTATGTTGGACTAAAAACATACATAACAAGTTATGACTATGGCGAATTTGATGATGATTACGGATATACTGATGTGAAACAGTTAAATATAAAAATCTCAAACTATAATTATGATTCAAATCCTGCTAACTGGGATTGTTTCACACATGACATAATGAAAGATATCGGAGTAGATAATGATGAGGGAACAAATAACAATCTTGCTTATTTTTCTTATGATTATGTATATGTTGGTGAAGGTTGGTCATCTTATGGTTATTACAATCTTGGTTCTACTGCCTGTAGTGATGTTGAGAGCCATCTTGCAGCAAACTGGTGGTGTGTGGGTTTACAGGAGTGGTGCGAAGAATGGGGATATTATGGAGATGACTTAGGTGTTACTTATTCAAATAATGTAGATTTAAAGGTTACCTACACTCCACCTTGCTATCCACCTACCACAGTAACCGCCTATGCTAATGGTTCGTCAAGTGCTACTGTATGTCCGGGAACTTCTTTTAACCTGACAAAGAATTCTCATACAGGAGGTGAATGCTCCGGTGGTTCATGGCAATATGCATGGTATAATGGCACAAACTGGTGGAACGGTTCTTTTAGCAGCGGTTCACCAGTATATAGCAGTACATATAATAGCATTAGCACAAGTGTAACATCAAATACAACATTCACTCTACGTATGCGATGTAGTGCTTGTACAGGAACCTATACGTCTGATAATGTATCTGTTTGGGTATATACTGAATCTACAGCACCAACATCAATTACCGGTACTACAACTATTTGTTCCGGCAGTTCCACTGATTTATCTGTAAGTGGTGGTTCTTTGGGTTCAGGAGCAAGCTGGAAATGGTATTCAGGCGGTTGCCCCGGAACTTATGTAGGCACTGGCTCTTCAGTAAACGTAGATCCTACTTCTAATACTACATATTATGTCCGAGCAGAAGGAACATGTAATACTACAGCTTGTGCTAATACAACAGTTACTGTAAATACTTTATCTTCTGCTGCTTCTTCTGCATCAGCTACTCCGGATCATACCAGCTCAGGTGAAGTCAGCCATTTATCTCTAACCGGTGGCACTCTCGGTACAGGAGCAAGCTGGATATGGTATTCAGGTGGCTGTGGTACTGGAGGATCTATAGGTACAGGAACTACAATAGATGTATATCCTACCTCTACAACTATTTATTACGTCCGAGCAGAAGGAACATGTAATACAACATCATGTGTTAATGTTACAGTTGAGGTAACCGGCTCTGCCACTATTTGTAATGGTGATGATGTTGACTTAACCCAAATCGGGAGTTCATTAGGTTCTGGAGCAAGCTGGAAATGGTATGCAGGTGATTGTGGTGTAGGTGGTTCTATAGGTTCAGGTGTTACAATAAATGTAATGCCTGCATCTGATATAACATATTATGTCCGAGCAGAAGGAACATGTAATACTACAAATTGTGCCAGTGTAGCAATTGCTGTTAATAGTTTATCAACAGCACCAACATCAATAACAGGCACTACAACTATTTGTGCAGGTGGTTCCACTAATTTAAGTGAAAGTGGAGGTTCTCTCGGCACAGGAGCTTCATATCAGTGGTATTCAGGTGGTTGCCCCGGAACTTCTGTTGGTTCAGGAACTCCGGTAAATGTGAGCCCCGGTACTACTACTAATTATTATGTAAGGGCAGAAGGAGTTTGTAATACTACAGCTTGTGCGAATACAACAGTAACAGTTTATCCTGTATTTACAGTAGGAAATATTACCGGTGGTGGAGGAACTATTTGCTATAATGGAGATCCTTCTACTATGACAGCACATCCATCCGGTGGTTCAGGGACTTATTCTTATCAATGGTATTATAAAAACGGAACCACTAATCCAAATTCAGGTGGAACAATAATTGCTGGTGCAACAAACAGCACATACAATCCTCCTTCCGGATTGACTCAAACAAGGTCATACCAGTGCCAAGTTGATGATTCCGGCTCACCGGATTGCGGTGCATGGACATGGTCCTCAAATTACATCACTGTAACAGTGAATCCAACCTTGGCACAAGGCACGATACAAAGCAACCAGTCAATATGTTCAGGAGAAACACCTTCACAACTTAATTTTTCTACTGCTCCCTCGGGTGGAGATGGTAGCTATACCTATCAATGGCAGGATGATGACGGTGGCTGGGCTGATATTAGCGGTGCCACTTCTTCAACATACAGTCCTCCTGCACTTACATCAACAACAAAATACCGCTGTAATGTAACATCCTGTGGCGAAACAAAGACAACCAATGAAATAACAATTACTGTTAATTCATTGCCAACAGCAAGTGCAAGTAACAATGGACCATTATGTGAAGGAGCAACATTGACATTAACAGGAGGACCTGGTGCAATGTCAGATTATTCATGGACAGGTCCCAATTCATATTCATCAGGTTTACAAAGTCCTACTGTCTCAACAAGTGCAACAACAGCTATGGATGGTGTATATACATTAATAGTAACAGATGCAAACGGTTGTACCGACGAAGCCAATACTTATGCTACAGTCGGCATTCCCGGATTATGGACAGGAACAGTAGATGGTGACTGGCATGATATTAATAACTGGAGTTGTGCTGTGCCAGATGCCAGTACTGATGTAACTATTCCTGATGCATGTCCAAACTATCCAAATGAATATAGCGGAGGAAACCCTGTTTGCGCTTCATTAACAATTAATTCCGGTGCAGCTCCCAATATTACTATTATTACAGGAAAAACTCTTGACTGTGGAGGAAACATAACAAATAACGGTATAATAACAATGGAAAATGGCTCATTTATTGAATGTGCCGGCAACTGGACAAATAATGGCACTTTTACTTCTGGTACAGGAACAGTTACTTTTGATGGAACATCAACTATTATTACTGGTGGTACAGGCATAGATCAGGATTTTTATAATGTAACTTTGGATGGAACCAGTGCAACTTTATCTGCAAATCCTGTAAATATTGATGGTAACTTTACAATAACTTCAGGAACTTGGAATGCTAATGGACTTGATATGTATATCGCCGGTAACTGGACTAATAATGGCAATTTTACTTCTGGTACAGGAACTGTTACTTTTGACGGAACATCAACAATTGTTACCGGTGGCACAGCCGATGGTCAGGATTTCAATAATGTTATACTCAATGGAACAAGTGCTACATTATCCACAAATGATATGGATATTGATGGCGATTTAACCATAACTGCCGGCACATTAGATGCAGGTGGAAAAGATATTAATATAGCAGGTGGATGGCAAAATAATGGTGGTACTTTTGACCCCGGCGGTGGTGTTCTTGAAATCTTTGACGACTTTAGCGATGGAAATTACACTTCTAATCCTACATGGACAGTACAATCAGGTGCATGGGAAGTTTCCTCAGAATATCTTAACGGAGACAATGCTGCTTCTGCCAATGACAGGATTTCCACACCAAATACAAAAGCTTATGGTGAATGGGAATGGAAATATCAGTTTGAAACAGATGCATATGGTGATGAAAGCTACATCAAGTTTTACTTTATGTACACCAGCACAACAGGTTATCCCGGAGGAGCATCTACAGATGGTTATTATATGAAAATAGGCACTGGTGGACAGTTTAACCTTTGCAGATGTGATGGCGGAACTGGTGTTGCTATACTAACACCCACAGGTCTAGGAAATCAAAGCACCACATGGCATACTGCTAAAGTTACAAGGTCATCATCCGGAGAATTCCATATATACTATGGCGGAACAGAACAAGGAACAGGAACAACTGATAATACTTATACTACATCTCAATATTTAGGCATTTATACTTATGGACATGATGCTGCAGAAAACCACAGAATTGATGATATTAAAACTAAAAATTATGGTAACACAGTTACATTTGATGGTAGTCCTGAACAACATGTTAAATCCAATAACAGCAATTTCTGGAATATAGTGTTTAATAATACTAATTCAACAGGTATTACATTGCAGGATAATATGACTGCAAGTAATAATATTAATTTTACTGATGGTATTGTAAATACAGGAATTCATTACTTAATTTCTGAAAGTACAGTTGCTGATAATTTAATAAATTACTCACCAGTTAGTTTTGTTAATGGAAATTTAAGAAGAAAAGTTATTGCTTCAAATGAATATGATTTTCCTGTAGGCACTTCTGAAAAATATGAATTATCTGCTATTAACATAACAGGCACTAGTGGAGGACTTACATATTTAGATGCTCATTTTACAGAAGAAATTGTAGCTGCGCCATCTTCACCATACATCACTGTTTTAGGCACTAATATTATTGAATTTTTAAACTATGGCTACTGGACTATAACACCTGATGCCGGCTCGGCAAATTATGATATTACCATTACATCAAGAGGACATACTAATGGCGGGACGGTTGCCACCCAACATGCTGTTCTGAAAAGAGATGGCGGAGTATGGGCTTCTGTTGGCACTCATAATAATGATACACAAACAGGAACAGAAAACAATCCAATAACTGCTAAAAGAACAGAATTAACGAATTTTTCTGATTTTATCATAGGTAAATGTGACGATGGATCATCTCTACCTATTGAACTAATTATTTTTACTGCTAAATGTAATAATAATATTGTTGAATTAAACTGGACAACTGCTTCTGAAATTAATAATGACTATTTTACAATAGAAAAATGTAAAGACGATGCATGCATCGTCTCTGACGATTGGAAAATTGTAACAAATATTGATGGTGCAGGCACTTCAAATGAGTTAAAATATTATTCATATACAGATGAAAATCCTTGTGATGGTATATCATATTATCGTTTAAAACAAACTGACTTTGATGGTGCTTTTAAATATTCGGATATAGAGATAGTAGATTGTTCAGGTCTCAATAATCCTGATGTCATATTTTATCCTAATCCTTTTAGAGATGAACTTATTGTCAGAACTATTAATATAAGTTCAATAAATGCAGAAATTGAGATTTATGGTGTCCTTGGAGATAAAGTTTTAGAACAAACATTATATAATATTGACAAAAACAATAATAAATTTATTATTAGTTTATCAAAATTTTTTAAAGGTGCTTATTTAATTAAATTTACATCTGACAATTTTATTAAAACACAAAAGATTATAAAAAATCAGTAATCTTTAAAAAAGAGCAGTCCCAAATTTATTTCAACAAAGGATAGAAGGTTATAATAAATATTTACTAAAAAATGATAGAGCAAATCTATAAGTTCAAAAAAAAAGATTTTAACCAAAATGGAATAAATATCCACAATGGACCCCACTACCGCACGATTGTATCGTGTGGTCTTTATTTTTTATTTCACATTTTATTTGGT
>CAZZDX010000111.1:0-9699 GCA_964653185.1 uncultured Bacteroidales bacterium | reverse complement strand
TATAGAAAAATGCATCCAACAAAAATATAGCCCCGTAGGGGCGAAATATTCATCAGAACATTATCAATAGGGCGTTTTATCGTTCTAAATTATTTTTAGTCGGATAGTAGTGATTATTTATATATATTTTCCTGCTATAAAATTTTTATTTTTTTTGTATATAATTTATTTTATGTAATTTTGAGAAATTTTTATTAATTAAATTATTTTATTAACTAAACATAAGATAAGGAGTAACAATGATTGAATCTAATAATAATTATCCTGTAAGCTTAAAAATTGATTATTCTGAAAAATTAAATCGGCTTACCAGTTTTTTTCGTGTTTTTATGGTCATTCCTATTTGGATAATACTTATTTTGCTTAATAATGGTATTTTATTTATACCAACATTATTAATGATTCTTTTTCGTAAAAAATATCCTAAATGGTGGTTTAACTGGAATGTTTCCATAACCAAGTTTTGTTTCAGGATTTTCTCTTATTTAATATTGCTTAGAGATGAATATCCTTCTACTGATGAAGAACAGGGCGTTCATATTGAAATAGCTTATCCTGATGTAAAAAAAGAACTTAAAGGTGGAATGCCTTTGGTTAAGTGGTTTTTAGCCATACCACACTTTTTTATTCTTGAGTTTCTTTATTTCGCACTTTATGTATGTACAATTATTGCATGGTTTTCAATATTGTTTACAGGCACTTATCCAAAAGGAATGTTTGATTTTGTTACAGGCGTGATGAGATGGTCATTAAGGGTCGCTGCTTACAGTTTTCTATTGACTACTGATAAATATCCTCCTTTTAGTTTGTATGAATCTTTAAATGTTAATTTTTCACAAAATCCTTACGATGAAATAGGGAAATTACATAATCAACTTATATATCATTTATATATTAACGGATATCTACAAGGTAAGACATCTGAATTGTTAAATGAGCTAACTTCATATGCTAAAATAAAATTTACAAAAAAAAATTCATTTTACAATGAAATGATTGCTTCTTTAGAGGATCGGGTTTACCATTCTGATAAAAGCTATAATCTAAATTTTATCAATACTGTAGGGAACCATGTGCCTAATATTGAAAAAGCAACAGTCAATGCATACTTATACATGATGACTGAAATTGACAACGTAAATAATAGAATCTTTCTTAGTAAAGTTGCAGAAAGTCATATAATTAAAAGCAATTACTATTCAGATGCATCAAAGAAAAGAATATTAACTACATATGCAATTTATCGACATAGCACATACTTTTGGGATGATAAAGAGAATGATAGCGGAGTATCATTGAGGCGATGCGATCTTGTTGATGCAATAGGAGAGTATATTGCGACGCATGGTGATTTTGAAGATGGCGTTATTGAAGATGGCGCTGATGTTTATGCTTTTGCCGGTACATTTTCTGCAATATACAGTAATTTTTTGTGGTTGCTCTGCTGATGCATTTGATATTTATAGTTTTGACAGGCAGATGTACTTGCCAAAACTTAATTTAAAAGTAACCATTCATAACTTGAAATTTAATCTGTTTGTTTACGTATTATTAAACAGAACCAAAAAGGTTATAAATATTGACCTAAAAAATTTTCAATATCCAATATTCAATTTTTATCACAATGTAATAGATACAAAAAAACAAGATGTAAACAGTTACATTTAAAACAACTTATGAAATTTAATATCATTATAATTTTTGTCATCTTTCTTTCTGATTCATTATTGGGACAAACAAAACAATTAATACAATCCCCCTTACAAAACTATAATTTGATTTTAATTGGAGAACCACATTACATCATTGAAAAAGATAAAATTGAATTAACGATAATTAACGATATTATCAATAAAACAGATAAGAATATTGTTTTGTTTTTGGAATATCCTTTAAGTATGAATTATTTTATTGATAAATTATTTACTGATAATGATACTATTTCATTAAAAACTTATCTATTAAACAGACAAAACAAAATCGTTGACAAATTGAGTGTTAAAAATGAATTATTATACAAAAAAATTATTAATATTTATCAATTAAATAAACACTCAAATCATATCATAATAAAGTGTATTGATTACGAGCTAAAGTTACGACCCCTTATTTATACCATACTAACAATTTTAAATAAATATAATATTACATCTGACGAAATACTAAAACAAAAGAATATTTTAAATGAGCTATTAAATAAAAGTAAGCATACTATCAAAGATTATGAATATTTTAGAAATGAGTTTAAGTCACATTTTTGTAATAATTTATATTTGTACAATTCAATTATTACAAATAAAGATGAACTATGGTATATTTCAAAAATGCTTAAAAATGCGATTGCGTTAAAAATATATTCTGAGGAGAGAGAACTAATGTTATATAATAACATAATTGCAAACTATAACGATAGCTCTTATCATGTGGCTATTATGGGTAGCGCACATGTTAATAAGTACTACAAAAATGACATTGCTATTTTAGGAAATCGGTTATCAGTTGGATATCTATTAAATAATTCATATAAGTCTCCTTTCAGGGGAAAAGTATATAGCATATATATTTTTGTGAAAAATATTAAAACTATAAATTCAGTATTTAGTTATGAAAATAAATTCTACTTTATAATTGATAAAAATAAAATTAACTATTTATCTTCATTGATGGAAAAAAATATAACATATATTGTACCTACAAGAAAAAAGTTTAAGTATGTATATAAAGCATATAACCTTCTAATATTAATAGAAAATGGGACATCAAATTTATATGACAACCAATTTGAATTACAAAACAATAATATAGAATCAAATTAATTACGCATATATTTAACTCTATGAATTTTTAATATATATTCAAGTTCATATTTGATTTTTCCACATTAGGCAGATTGTTTTAATCGAACAGTAATAAATTATTTATATATTTTTCCTCGCTATAAAATTTTTATTTTTTTTGTATATAATTTATTTTATGTAATTTTGAAAATTTTTTATTAATTAAATTATTTTATTAACTAAACATAAGAAAGGAGTAACAATGATTGAATCTAATAATAATTATCCTGTAAGCTTAAAAATTGATTATTCTGAAAAATTAAATCGGCTTACCAGTTTTTTTCGTGTTTTTATGGTCATTCCTATTTGGATAATACTTATTTTGCTTAATAATGGTATTTTATTTATACCAACATTATTAATGATTCTTTTTCGTAAAAAATATCCTAAATGGTGGTTTAACTGGAATGTTTCCATAACCAAGTTTTGTTTCAGGATTTTCTCTTATTTAATATTGCTTAGAGATGAATATCCTTCTACTGATGAAGAACAGGGCGTTCATATTGAAATAGCTTATCCTGATGTAAAAAAAGAACTTAAAGGTGGAATGCCTTTGGTTAAGTGGTTTTTAGCCATACCACACTTTTTTATTCTTGAGTTTCTTTATTTCGCACTTTATGTATGTACAATTATTGCATGGTTTTCAATATTGTTTACAGGCACTTATCCAAAAGGAATGTTTGATTTTGTTACAGGCGTGATGAGATGGTCATTAAGGGTCGCTGCTTACAGTTTTCTATTAACTACTGATAAATATCCTCCTTTTAGTTTGTATGAATAAATTATGTAAATAAAAATTTTAATTACTAGTATCGTGTCAACTGTAAAATGTCGTTTTATATAATGCTTATGTCATTGATTATCAATTCATTGTTATTGCCGACTGTTGATTGATGACTGTTGACTGGACACTAGTATTTTAAGTAACTATTTTTTTATAAGTTTGTGGATTAATAAATTAATGATTTTTTAAACTAAAAATATAAAACAATGAAACAATTTTTTAAATTTATGTTTGCTTCTATGTTAGGATTTTTCTTAACATTTGTAATTATTGCCTTTATCTCAATGGGTATATTATTTTCTCTAGCTTTATCTACTAAAAAAGAAGTTACTGTATCAAAAAATTCTGTATTGCATATAGAATTAAAAGACCCTATCACAGATAGAACTTCAAACAATCCAATGGAAAATTTTGACTTCAACTCTTTTGAATCAAAGACAACTCCCGGATTAGACAAAATACTAAAATGTATAAAAAAAGCAAAGACCGATGATGACATAAAAGGTATTTACCTTGATTTAAGCATAATACCTTCTGGTATTGCAACAATAGAAGAAATAAGAAATGCTTTGATTGACTTTAAAAAATCAGAGAAGTTTATTATTAGTTATAGTGAAGTATATAGTCAAAAAGCTTATTATCTGGCAAGTGTATCAGATAAAATATATATGAATCCTGAAGGAACATTAATGTTTAAGGGATTAAGTGCTAATATAATGTTTTTTAAAGGAACTCTTGAAAAATTAGATATAAAAGCACAGATTATCCGTCATGGAAAATTTAAAAGTGCTGTAGAGCCATTTATGCTTGATTCAATGAGCCAAGCCAACAGAGAACAAACAACAAAATATGTAAGTTCAATATGGAACAATATGTTAAAAGGCATATATGAAACAAGAAAAATAAATATTGATGAGTTAAATGAAATAGCTGATAACTTTAAAATACAAACACCTAAAGACGCTGTAAAGTATAAATTTATTGATAAATTAATGTATAAAGATGAATTACTGGCAGAACTGCGTAACAGATTAGAAATTAAAGAAAACAAAAAAATTAAATATATAGCTTTAAATAAATATAGCAAAGTTCCTGATAAAAATAAGAAAAATATTAAGACAAAAAATAAAATTGCTGTTATTTATGCAAGCGGAGATATCAATAGCGGCAAAGGAGATGACAAAAAAATAGGTTCCGAAACAATATCAGAAGCTATTCGTAAAGCACGTCTTGATAGCAGCGTTAAAGCCATTGTCCTTAGAGTTAACTCACCCGGTGGCAGTGCTTTGGCTTCAGAAGTGATATGGAGAGAAATGGATTTATCTAAAAAAGTTAAACCCGTAGTGGTCTCTATGGGCGATGTTGCTGCTTCGGGTGGATATTATATATCATGCTCAGCCGACAAAATTATTGCACAACCAAACACTATCACAGGTTCTATAGGCGTATTTGGAATGATACCTAATATGAAGGACTTTTTTAACAATAAATTAGGAATTACTTTTAGTAATGTAAAAACCAATAACCATGCTGACTTACTTTCAATAGTGCGTCCATTAACAGAAACAGAAAAAAATATTATCCAAAATGAAGTTGAAAGGATATATAAAACATTTATAAATCATGTAGCACAAGGAAGAAATATGACCGTTGCCCAAGTTGATAGCATAGGACAAGGTAGAGTATGGACAGGAACAGATGCAAAAGAAATTGGACTAATAGATGATATTGGAGGTATTGATAAAGCAATAGAAACAGCATCAAAATTAGCCAAAATAGAAAATAATTATAAAATTATATACCTGCCAAAACAAAAAAATATATTTTCACAAATATTTGAAGAATTTAATGACAATATAAAAGATTATGCTGTGAAATCAAAATTAGGAGATAATTATAAATATTATAACCATCTAAACACAATTATCAACAAAAAAGGTGTTCAGGCAAGATTAGCTTATGATATTGACATAGATTAATACTTTCAGGATATATTTCAGTAGGATTAGTGATTGATTGAAGTAATAAAATAGGTTATATGGCTAAATTGTTAAATGCTTATATGGTTAACGGGGTAAATGACGTGAGCGAAGCGAATAAATGACTATCAATGACGGCAAAGCCACTTGTGTTGAGCAAAGCCAAAATAAATAACAAATTATATTACGGCTCTACTGAGCTTGCCGAAGTGCAAAATATAACCTCTCAAAGTATATAACAAATAATAATTCGTAATTCGTAATTCGTAATCTATAATCTATAATCTATAATCCGTAATCAATTAATAATGAACTAATTACGAAAATATAAACAGATGAAAGTATATGGCTTAATAGGATATCCTCTTAATCATTCTTTTTCAAAAAAAATTTTTAAAGAAATATTTTATAAAGAACATATTAAAGATGTAATTTATCAGGAATTTCCTATAAAATCAATAGAGAAATTGCCAAAATTGCTTGAAGATTATCCTGATATATACGGATTAAGTGTAACAGCACCTTATAAAGAAACAATAATTCCTTTTCTCTGTAAACTTGATGATATAGCTTGTAGGGTAGGGGCAGTCAATTCTGTTAAAATATTTAGAGAGCATAACAAAAAATTAAAATTACTTGGATATAATACTGATGTCTTTGGCTTTGAAAAAACTTTAAAACCATTATTAAAACCAGAGCATAACAAAGCCCTGATACTTGGAACAGGTGGCGCTTCTAAATCTATTGCTTTTGTTTTAAATAAATTGGGTATTGATTATACTTTTGTATCAAGAAACCCGGTAAACAGTGAGCAAATAAGCTATAAAAGCATTGATAAATCTGCTATTAATTCACATTATTTGATTATAAATGCAACGCCTGTCGGAATGTTTCCTAATAATAATCAATATCCTGACATACCTTATCAGTATATTACAAATAAACATATTCTCTATGACTTAATTTATAATCCTAAAGAAACAATATTTTTAAAATCAGGAAAACTAAATGGTGCCACAACCAAAAATGGATTATCTATGCTTTATGGACAAGCTGAAAAATCATGGGAAATATGGAATAAAACTTTAATTCCTTAATTCTGCAAGGAAAGATAGGATTAAATCAAAAAAAAATAATCAGTATTAATAAATTTATCAAAATGCATAAAATTAATAAAACAGCATTAATTACAGGTGCTTCAAGTGGTATTGGTTATGAACTGACAAAGTTGTTTGCCAAAGATTCGTATAATTTGGTTTTGGTAGCAAGAAACACGGATAAACTAAAAGAGATACAAAAAGATATTAGTAAAAAATGTAATATAGATGTAATAATAATTACAAAAGATTTATCAGTGTCAAATGCTGCTATTAAAATATTTAATGAAACAGAAAAAAAACAAATTGTAATTGATGTTTTGGTAAATGATGCAGGAATAGGTAGTTTTGGAATATTTAACAATGAAAGCATGTTAAAAATTTCGCAAATGATACAGGTTAATATAACTGCACTTACAGAATTAACCAGATTGTTCTTAAAAGGAATGGTTGAAAGAAAACAAGGTAAAATATTAAATGTTTCTTCTTTGGCAGCTTTTGAACCGGGTCCGTATATGGCTGTTTATTATGCAACCAAAGCTTATGTTCAATCGTTTTCTGAAGCAATTACAAACGAACTAAAAGGAACAGGAGTTACAGTAACAACTTTATGTCCCGGACCTACCAAAACAGGATTTCAAAATAAAGTAGGCAGCGAAAATTCTAATCTGTCAAAATTAAAATTACTTTCTTCTTCCAAAGAAGTTGCTGAATATGCATACAAATCATTACTTGCAGGAAAAAAAGTGGCAATACCGGGTTTTATAAACGCTTCATTAGTAAATACTTCTTACATTATTCCAAGAAAAATAAAGGCAAATATTATTAGAAAATTACAGGAATTTAACAAAAAATAAAAATTTATTTACAATTAGAGTTTGTTTATAAAGTCAAAACTTACAGGCATTTGTTCCGATTATAATAATATAAATAAACATATATTAATTTGTCTTATAATATTTATTATGTTAAATAGAGTTTTTCTAATATAAAGGAGAGATAAAAATAAGGTCTCTCCTTTTTTATAATTTTTCACTAAAATACGAGCAAATTTATTTTACTTTTTTATTAGTTTTTAGACAGTCTGACGGAAATGTATTGAAAACGTTGCGGGATTTGAAAGTAATCTGTCAAATTTTAACACCAAAGTTGATATAATTCTAAATTGTTGGTTTTCCGCTCAATGCCCGCAATGTTTTTCAATACAATGTTACCTACATTTTTTTATTTTATCCAAATAGTTGTTTCATTTTATATTGAACATTATTTTTCTTTTTTTGTTGAATAAAATCAAGCCTGAATTCTTCTTTTATTGTTCCATTATTATTCAATCTATCAATAACCATATCAAAGTATTCTTTATGCAATTCACAACTAATATAATTTCTATTTAGTTTTTTCGATAATACTAATTCCGAACCACTACCACCAAAAAGAATAAAAATGTCATCATTTTCAACAGTACAAGATTTTATTAACATTTCTACAAGTCCTAAAGGTATTTGACAAGCGTGAAATGTTTTATCTTTTGAAACATTTTTAACTAAATCGAAATAAAACCACGAATATGGCATTCTTCCTAAATGTCCAGCTTCAATTCTTCCTTTTATTCTTTTATCGGTCGGATTTTGATATGGAACAGCAACTTGATTTTTATAAAAATTATTTTCTTTTGACTTAGTAGCGTGTAATATCGAACGATGTGCAGTTGTAAATCTTTTGGGACTATGTCCTACATTTGTATTGTAAACCCAAACATAATCTTGCACATCATAAGCTGCTTCGTCTAAATATTTCACTCGTAAATATGCGTTTTGTTTTGGATAATTCATCATAAATAAACTTCCTGTCGGTTTCAAAACTCGCATACTTTCTTTTGTTAATTCAACATACCAATCAATGTATTCGTTCCACTTTTTTGTATAATTATTTCCAGCATAATTTATACCAACATTATAATCAGGATCGCCGTAAACCATATCTAACGAATTACTTGGAAGTTCTTTTAACACTTCTAAAACATCTCTATTAAATATTTGATTTCTGTAATTTTCTAACATTTGAAGTTTTTATTAAACAATTAATTTATAACACATTGATCTTACAAACTTAATACTTGTTATATCAAAAGGGTTTTCAAAAGTGTATGCCCAAAGTTTTAGATTTGTAATTTTGTTTTCTATAGTTTTTACTACATAAACACCAAATATTTCATTTATTTTTCCTTTAATATCTGAATGCTCATTTGCGTGATAATAATATAAAAATGGATGGTAAATTTGGTAAACAGCAAAATTATCAGGCTTCCCGTTTTTCCCTTCAAATACTGCGATAGTTCCTTTAAATTCAAGTGTTAAGTCTATTTCAATTTGAATATTATCTAATTGAATTGTAACATCTTTTCCGAAATTATACACAAAACTTGTTTTTGTTCTATGTGGGAAATAAGTTTTTGGTCTTTGTGTTATATCAACTAAATCAAATTCAAAATCATTTCCGAACAAAAAATCATGTAAAATTCTTTGGTTATTTGCAACTGATAAAATATTACTTTCGCTTGTATTATATTGGTTTAAAATACTTTTTTTATATTCCCAATCTATCGTTTTTTGTATTGGCTCAAATTCATGATATATCTTTTTTATTCCTTTTATAAATTGGTGTCTGCCACTGCCTAAGTGAATTACAGCAAAATCATTTTCTAAAAGAATTTCAGGTAATTTACTTTTGTTATCAATTTTAGTGGCATCAAAAGGATTTCCAAAACCATATTTTTTTGAAACATCTTTTACTAATTCATTATCAAAAATATAGTTTTCATTTTTTTGACATTTTAAAAATATTTCTGTTAAAACTTCGTCCTTTTTATTCATTTTATATTTTTATTGCAAAGATAATTGTTTTATTTGAATTTCCGATTTTATGGTATAGATGTTCTGATTGCAGGTAACGGCAGTTTGTCTCGTATGTTTGCAAAAATAATAAAAACTAATAAAAAAGGT
>CAZZDX010000110.1:0-9742 GCA_964653185.1 uncultured Bacteroidales bacterium | reverse complement strand
TAGCAGGTAATACTTTTGATCCAGGAACAGCAGGATCAGGTAATCATAATATTACTTATACTTATACAAATGCTAATGGTTGCACTGACAGTCAGACACAATTAGTAACAGTAAACAGTTTGCCAATAGTTAGTTTTAGTGGATTAGATATAGCTTATTGTGATAATGATTCACCAGAAACATTAACAGGAACTCCGGCAGGAGGAACATTTAGTGGAGACGGAATAAGTGGGGATAGTTTTTATCCGGAAACAGCTGGTATAGGCAATCATAATATTACTTACACTTATACAGATATTAATGGCTGTACTGATAGTCAAACGCAGTCAGTAGCAGTAAATAATTCACCAACAGTTGATGCTGGTTCTGATATAAGTATTCCTATGGGAACAAACACTATTTTAAATGGAACAGCAGCAGGAGGAAGTGGCTCTTATAGTTATAGCTGGGAACCAGCAGATTCTTTAATAAATCCTAATGTCCAAAATCCGGCAACTATATTATTATCAGCATCTACAGTATTTACTTTAACAGTAACAGATCTTGTTACCGGATGTCAGAGCACTGATCAGGTAACTGTTACAATAACAGGATTGGCATTAAGTGTTGTTGCAAGTGCTAATCCTCCATCTATTTGTATTGGTGATAGCTCTCAGTTATATGCATCAGTAAATGGTGGCTCTGGAACTTATACTTATTTATGGTCATCTAATCCGCCCGGATTTACTTCCACACTAATTAATCCTGTGGTCTCACCAACAGTAACTACAACATATACAGTAATTGTTAATGATGGCTTTAGTAATACAAATGCAAATGTTACAGTAATAGTAAATCCTTTACCAACAGTTAGTTTTAGCGGGATAAATCCAGATTGTTGTATTAATGACTTGCCTATACCATTAACAGGAAATCCTGCCGGAGGTCTTTTCAGTGGAACAGGGATAAGTGGAAACAGCTTTTATCCGGAAATAACTGGTTTAGGGACTTATAATATTACTTATACTTATACAGACGGTAATGGTTGCACTAATAGTCAAACACAACAGGTAACAGTAAATCCTGCACCTATAGCAGATGCAGGTCCTGATGCTGACATTTGTTATGGAGCAAGTACAACTTTAACAGCAAATGGTGGCACAACATATCAATGGAATACAAGTGAAACAACACAATCAATAACTGTTAGTCCTTTAACAACTACTATATATACAGTAACAGTAGGTAATGGGACTGTCTGCACAGATGCAGATGATGTAATTGTAACAGTAGTTCCAATACCATCACCACCTGTTGTGCCGGATGTTCTTGTATGTATGAATGAAGATGTTATACTGGCTGTTGACGATCAGGGACTTGTTTATGAATGGTATAATACTCCTGTTGGAGGCACTCCTTTACATACAGGAAATACATATATTTTGCATAATGTAACATCAGAAGAAACATATTATGTTCAGGGTTTTACAACAGGAGGCTGCACTAACACAACAAGAACGCCTGTAAGTATTCACTTTGGTCAAGAGCCAACAGCAGATTTTTCAGCAAGTGAAACAATAATAATGGAAGGAGATGAGGTTCAGTTTACCAATTTATCTCAAAATGCAGAACATTTTTACTGGGCTTTTGGAGATGGAAATTCCTCGGAAGATACACATCCTTCACATATATATACATTTAAAGGGCTATATTCTGTAATGCTAATAGCATATAGTACAGATAATTGCAGAGACACTATTATAAAAACAAATTATATAAATGTTTCAAAACAATTTGAAATATTTGTGCCAACAGCATTTTCACCTAATAATGATGGCGAAAATGATTTATTGTATGTCATAGGTGAAGGTATTAATAACCTGGAATTTATAATATATAACCGATTGGGTGTTAAAATTTTTGAATCAACTGATCAAATAGTAGGATGGAACGGTAAATATGAAGGTATAGATCAACCTGAGGGAAATTACCTATATATACTTAATATAAATACAATAAATGGTGAAAATATTTCTCAACAGGGATTAGTTACTCTAATAAGATAAAAAAACGAGTAACTATTCACCCCGTTGGATCTTTTTAATGGGGTAAAGGTATCATACAATTGTATAAATAAAATTTGTCCATAAAGTAACTATTTTTTTGATTTAAGGGGACTTCTATTAATTCATTTCTTGAAAGAAATGAATTAATAGAAGTCCCCTATACATATATACTCCCTTATCCATAAAAAATACCGAAGTGCCAATTTTAAATTAAGGTATTAATAAGCATAAAATAAGACGTGCTAAAGTTTATAAAGTATATGAAAAAAAAGTAATAATATTTTTTATGTTTTAGAAACAACGTGGTTAAAATAAATTTTTTTTTTATTTTTGTTGCAGTTTGAAACAAGGTATCTAAAATTGATACTTTTGTCTTTAGAATTTTGTTTAAATATTAAGTAAATAAATGAATATAGTATGTTTGAAAATTTAAGCGATAAACTTAACAGAGCATTTAAAGTTCTTAAAGGTCATGGCATTATTACAGAAATTAATGTTGCAGAGACCTTAAAAGAAGTACGCAGAGCACTTTTAGATGCTGATGTAAATTACAAAATTGCTAAAAGTTTTACTGACAGGGTAAAAGAAAAAGCATTAGGACAAAATGTATTAACAGCAGTTTCGCCCGGACAATTAATGATAAAGATTGTTAAGGAAGAGCTGACAGAATTGATGGGAGGTCAAAAGACAGATATTAATCTTAAAGCAAATCCTGCTGTTTTTTTGATTGCAGGATTACAAGGTTCCGGTAAGACAACTTTCTCTGCTAAATTGGCAAGTTATCTAAAAAATAAAAAAGGGAAAAATCCTTTGATGGTTGCCTGTGATATATATCGTCCTGCTGCTATTGAGCAATTAAAAGTTTTAGGTGAACAAATAAATGTTGAAGTGTATAGCAAAGAAGATAGTAAAGACGCTGTTCGTATAGCTAAAAAATCAATATCTTATGCAAAAGAAAACGCTTATGATGTGGTAATTATTGATACAGCAGGTCGTTTGGCTATTGATGAGATGATGATGAACGAGATTTTTGAAATAAAAAAAACTGTTAATCCTCATGAGACCTTATTTGTTGTTGATTCAATGACAGGACAAGATGCTGTTAATACTGCCAAAATTTTTAATGACAGATTAGATTATGAAGGTGTTATACTTACAAAATTAGATGGTGATACTCGTGGTGGAGCTGCTCTATCTATTCGTTATATAGTAAATAAACCTATAAAATTTGTCAGTATAGGAGAAAAACTTGATGCTATTGACATATTTTATCCTGAACGTATGGCTGACAGAATTCTTGGAATGGGTGATATCATATCATTGGTTGAACGTGCACAGGAACAATTTGATGTTGATGAGGCAAGGAAATTACAAAAAAAAATTGCTATAAATAAATTTGATTTTAATGATTTTATGAATCAGATACAACATATAAAAAAGATGGGTAATGTAAAAGATTTAGTTGGGATGATACCGGGTGTAAGCAAAGCTGTTAAAGATGCTGATATTGACGATAATGCTTTTAAGGGTGTAGAAGCTATTATAAAATCTATGACACCTGAAGAGAGAGCAAATCCTGCGATTTTAAATGGAAATCGCCGTAAAAGGATAGCTCTTGGAAGTGGGACAGATATCCAGGAGGTAAATCGCCTTATTAAACAATTTACTGATACCAGTAAGATGATGAAAAAAATGTCTGGTGCAGGGAAAAATCCTATGGAAATGATGAAAAATATGAAAGCAATGAAACGTTCACGATGAAAAATTACGGATTACGAGTTTTGAACTCTAAACTGGAAACTTGGGACTTTGGAACTTGTAACTACTTAAAAATGAACTAACTACATAAATATAAACAATGGAAATAATTGATGGAAAAAAAATTTCAGAAGATATAAAAAAAGAAATAGCTAAAAGCGTTGTTGAAATAATAGATAAAAAAAATGAGAGAGCTCCTCATCTAGTTGCAATACTTGTTGGTGATGATCCTGCAAGTAAAACTTATGTTGCAAATAAAGAAAGAGCATGTAAAATGGTTGGATTTATATCTTCTGTATATAAATATAATGAAACAATTACAGAAAAAAAATTATTGCAAGTTATTGATTTTATCAATAAAGATGATGAAATAGATGGATTAATAGTACAGTTGCCTTTACCAAAACATATATCCGTTGATAAAATAATTAACAGCATTGACCCTAAAAAAGATCTTGATGGTTTTCATCCTGTAAACATTGGCAGAATGGCACTTGGATTACCTGCATATATTTCTGCCACTCCCAAAGGGATATTAGAACTCTTTAAACGATATAAAATAGATACACAAGGAAAAAATTGTGTTATAATAGGCAGAAGTCATATTGTTGGCTTGCCAATGAGCATTTTAATGGCTCGCAAAGATTATCCCGGCAATTGCACGGTAACATTATGCCATAGCAAGACCAAAAATCTGAAAAAGATATGTTTAAATGCTGATATCCTGATAGCAGCTATTGGGAAAACAGAATTTATTACTGCTGATATGGTTAAAAAAGATGCTGTTGTCATTGATGTAGGAATGCACAGAGTTAAATCTTCTTTGACAAAATCAGGATTTAAACTAAAAGGTGATGTTGCTTTTGATGAGGTATCAAAAAAATGCAGTTATATCACTCCTGTCCCGGGAGGAGTAGGTCCAATGACAATAGCTTCTCTTTTAATTAATACTTTAAAAGCTAACAGAAAAGAAATTTATAAATAGTGCTTATTTAGGGTATTACTTCCTTTATTTATAAATATTGACAAAAACGCAATTTATAACTTTTGACAGTATAATTATTTTTTTAAAACTATGTTAATTATAAGATTCTTTATAATATGTATTTTGTTTATATCCATTAAGGTTGATGCACAAATATGTGGCTGTACAGACAATAATGCTAATAATTATAATAATAATGCAACTATTAATGATGGCTCTTGTATTTATGATAAGACCATATATCATCCTAATATTTTAATAGATTCTTTACCAGATATTATTAATGAAACTTCAGGATTGATATATTATAACGGAGGATTATGGACTCATAATGATAGTGATAGAAAACCTGAAATATATAAATTTGATACAATCACCGGACATATATTACAAACTGTTAAAATAAATAATGCTGTAAATATTGACTGGGAAGACATTACTCAGGATTCTAATTATATATATGTTGGAGATTTTGGTAATAATAGTGGAGATAGAACCAATTTAAAGATATACAAAATTTCAAAAAAAAATATTACAAAAGAAAAAAATATTTCTGTAAATGCTTCTATTATTAATTTTTCTTTTAGCGACCAAACAGAATTTGTCTCAAATCATTGTAATAATAATTTTGACTGTGAAGCTTTCTTTTGTTTTCAAGATAGCTTGTATCTTTTTAGCAAAAATTGGATTGACAAAAAGACCAAATTATATGTATTGCCATCTATACAGGGAAATTATATTGCAACATTGATAGATTCCTTTAATGTTAATGGCTTTATAACAGGAGCGGATATTAATATATCTGCAAACGAAATAACACTTATTGGATATTGTGATTATATACCGTTTGTTTGGCTGTTTTTTGACTTTAAAGGGAATAAATTTTTCTCGGGAAATAAAAGAAGAATAGATATATCAGGTTTAGATTTTGTACAAACCGAAGGAATAACTTATACATATAATAAAAACATTTTAATATCAGCCGAAAAATCAGCAGTTCTACAATCTCTTTATCGTATTAATGCGGCTTTATGGATAAATTCTAAAAAAAAACAGAACATCCGTGATAAATAAATATTAACATACAAGGAACAGAACGATTTTAGCAAATTAACGATTGTTTTCAAGACAAAAGATAAGAGTAAAAAGTTTAAAGTTTAATGTTTAAATATAAAAATAATCTTTGCAACTTGGCGGATTAACGTTTAGATTAAAAATGTTAATAACTTTTTATACCTAAATAGTTGTATTATATTATATTTGTGATTTTTAAATTTAAAAATATTATATTATGAAGAAAAATTATCTTGTCTTTTTTATAACTTTTTTACTTGTTATAACATGGAATAGTTTAGATACTAAAGCATGCACTAATTTTCTTTTTACAAAAGGTGCAACAACAGATGGTTCAACAATGATAACCTATACTGCTGATTCGCATACTTTATATGGAGAATTATATTACAGACCAGCAGCAGATTATCCCGAAAATGCTATGTTGGATATTTATGAATGGGATACCGGTAAATTTTTAGGAAAAATAAAACAAGTAAGACATACTTATTCTGTGATAGGTAATATGAACGAATATCAGGTATCTATCGGAGAGACAACTTATGGCGGACGAAAAGAATTACACCATCAACCTGATGCTATTATGGATTATGGAAGTTTAATGTATATTGCTTTGCAAAGAGCAAAGACAGCCCGTGAAGCTATTAAAGTAATGACAGAATTAGTAGCTGAATATGGATATTACAGCGAAGGAGAATCTTTTTCAATTTCCGACCCTAACGAAGTTTGGATTATGGATATGATAGGCAAAGGTAATGAAGGACAAAAAGGTGCTGTCTGGGTTGTCCGTAAAATACCTGACGGATATATAAGCGCTCATGCAAATCAGGCAAGGATTACTACTTTCCCTTTTAGCAAAGAAAATAATTTTTTTGATAAAAATCAAACGACATTTTGCTCTAATGATGTGATTTCTTTTGCAAAATGGAAAGGATATTTTAAAGGAAAAGATAAAGATTTTAGTTTCTCTGATACTTATGCTCCTGTTGATTTTAGTGGAGCCCGTTTTTGTGAGATAAGAGTCTGGGCTATGTTTCGCAGAGTGAATAGTGAAATGGATAAAGATAAATATATTGATTATGTAAGAGGAATAATTAAGAAAGATAAAAATGGATACGCTAAAAACAGAATCCCTTTATGGGTTAAACCTGACAAAAAAATATCTTTGCATGATGTGATTGGATTGCTGAGAGACCATTTGGAAGGAACTGAATTTGATATGACAAAAGATATTGGAGCAGGTCCTTTTGGACTTCCTTATCGCTTGAGACCATTGACATGGAAAGTTGATAGTGTAGAATACGTAAACGAACGTGCTACTTCTACTCAACAAACAGGTTTTTCTTTTATAGCTCAGGCACGCTCATGGTTGTCAGACCCGATAGCAGGCATTTTTTGGTTTGGCGTTGACGATAACAACAGTTGTTGTTATGTTCCTATGTATTGCGGAATGACAAAAGTGCCTGAAAGTTATGCTGTTGGCAATGGAAACATGCTGGAATATTCAGATAATTCTGCCTTTTGGGCTTTTAATGAAGTTTCAAATTTTGCTTATCTGAAATATGATGTCATGATAAAAGATATACAAAAAGTGCAAAAAGAATTAGAAACAAAATTTATTGATTATACTCCTGTTATTGATTTGGCAGCTCAAAAACTTTATGAAACAGATAAAAATCTTGCCCGACAATTTATTACTGATTATTCTGTTGCCCAAGGAAATTATACTGTGAAAAGATGGAAAGAATTAAGAAAATATCTGCTTATAAAATATATTGACGGAAATGTAAAAAAAGAGGAAAACGGCCATTTTAAAAAGACAAAAGATGGCATGCCTGTCTATCCTGCCCAGAACGGTTATCCTGAATGGTGGTATAGAGAAATAATTAAAAATACAGGAGATAAACTTAAAGTTATAGAAGATAAAAAAACACAAAAATAACCGGAAGATAAAATTTTATCCCATTAGTTATGCTTAGTAATAAACGAGATAAATTTTTTTAGCAAGTTTTTTTAATATCAATCAGGCAACTGCCTTACAAAAAGAAAGATTTTTTTTTGTCTTGAAAAATATTTCTTTACTAAGTCCCCTTAATTCCAAATAAAAAATCCTTGTTTATGTTATATAAACAAGGATTTTTATTTTGCGGTGCGGACGAGACTCGAACTCGCGACCCTCGGCGTGACAGGCCGATATTCTAACCAACTGAACTACCGCACCTTTTTATTAAAATTTTTGCAAATTTAATCTTTTTTTATTATTATGCAAATAGTAAAATATTTTTCTCTATTTTTTTTTATTCAAAGAATACTAATTTCATATCAAATTTTACTATTAATAAATTTATTAATTTAGCTGTTTTATATTTCTCACTTATGGCAAAACATCAAAAAGACATAAATACAAAAAAACACATTAAAACATCCTCTCTATCAATTATAGTTAGTATGACACTTGTATTATATATGTTAGGACTTTTAGGATTAGTCATTCTGCATACAAACAAATTATCTAATTATGTAAAAGAAAATATAGAATTCTCTATAATAATGAAAGAAAATGTTAAAGAAGTAGATATAATTCAACTTCAAAAAACATTAGATGCAACAAATTATGTTAAGTCCACTGAATACATAACCAAAGAACAAGCTGCAAAAGATTTGGCAAAAGATTTAGATGAGGACTTTGTCGATTTTTTGGGCTATAATCCTTTACTCTCTTCTATTGATATACATCTTAAAGCCAATTATGCAAATAATGACAGCTTATCTGTTATTGAAAAAAATATTTTAGAAAATAAAAATGTTAAAGAAGTGCTTTATCAAAAATCATTAGTGCATTTAGTAAATGAAAATATTAAAAAAATTAGTATTATTTTATTTGCTTTCAGTTGCCTGTTACTTATTATAGCAATAGCTTTAATAAACAATACTATACGGCTCTCTGTTTATTCAAAAAGATTTTTAATTAAGACCATGCAACTGGTAGGTGCTACACAAAAATTTATTCGTAAACCATTTACAACAAAAGGTATTATTCAAGGATTATTAAGTGCCTTTATTACAATATTATTATTAATTGCCACTCTTTATTTTGCTCAAAAAGAAATACCAGAACTGATTGATTTACAAGATATTAACTTATTTTTAATACTATTTGCTTTTGTTGTTTTATTAGGAATATTTATTTCATGGATATCAAACTTTTTTGCTGTAAAAAAATATTTAAAAATAAAAACAGATTATTTATATTTTTAAAAACTTAAGGGGACTTAAATAATAAATAGTTAAGACAAAAGTATAAAGAATGAGATTTTTGAGCAAAGTAGAAATAAAATGTATCAGTCCCTGCTGGGCGGAGTTTGTAACTCCGCCCGTTCAATAATTGAAAATTTGAAATACCTAAACCTGTATTATGCAATTTATGCTGCTCATTCAAATAATTTCATACCGGTAACAATTAACGGAAATGAGTTTAATAATAATTTCCGTAGTATAACTTTAAAAAACATAAATAATGCTACAATTACAAAAAATAAATTTAATATTTTTAATAATTTTTTTGCCTAAAACCAATTTTTTTTATTATATTTACTTTTTTTTTATTATAACATTTAAAAACATAAAATTATGTTGAGCCATAGCGAAACCCCGATTTTCCCGGGAAAACGAAAAATAATTTTAACACTGCTCTTTGCTGTAAGTATGCAGCTTTCTTTTGGGCAAACATATCATTCATTCCCTGATTCGAATGCGGTATGGACAATTGCAACTATTGATTGGGGCAACTATATTGCAAATAAGAAATATGGAATCATTGGTGATACACTAATTAGTGTCTGTTCGTAATGTCGTCATTTTTAAAAAAGTACACAAAAAT
>CAZZDX010000109.1:0-9769 GCA_964653185.1 uncultured Bacteroidales bacterium | reverse complement strand
TTATTATCAAAAATATATGTGTCATCTTTTATTTTTCCAACTATTGGAAACAAAACAGGTGAATGCCTTGCCCAGTATCTGGCATTAGCTTGCCATATATATTCAAGATTATTATTTAAAGATATAAGTTTGTTTAGTTCTGCACCTTTATCTTTAACAGATATTTGTAAATACTTGTTTTTTATCTGATGCATAAATATTTATTTAAAAAAATGAATTTTTAGAACCAACTTTTAATTATTAATAGTATTTTAATTTATAATATTTGCTAAATTATATATTTTTTTTTATTCTTCAAAATGATTTTTTATTTTTTTTATATAAATACAAAAATCTCAATTTTTTTTGTTTATTGCATTGACTCTTCATTACTAAAATTGTATATCTTTGTTTTTTTATTATATATTTTATTTATAACTGAACCAATTAGGCAGTCATGTTCGGCTACTGATTGCAAATTCCGCATTTATCGGAACGAATGCCTGATGACTTTACGAATGGATACTAAATAATTAACAAAATCGCATGAATTACGTAATTATAATTTTCCTTGTCTTATTGTCAGGGTTATTTTCCGGATTAACTATAGGTTTATTAAGTATTAATAAAAATGATCTAAAAAGGAAGATATCACTTGGTGATAAAGAAGCTAAAAAAGTTTATTCTGTCCGAAAAAATGGTAATCTCTTATTATCTACTTTATTATTGGGTAATGTAGCTGTTAATTCAACGCTGGCAATTTTTCTTGGTAATATCGCCAGTGGGATAATTGCCGGCTTGGTAGCTACAGGATTAATTGTTGTTTTTGGAGAAATTATCCCACAAGCTATTTTTATCAGATATGCTATGCGTATTGGGTCTAAAACATCATGGTTGGTAAAATTTTTTATTTTTATTTTATATCCCTTTTGTTGGCCAATATCTTTAATATTAGATAAAATATTGAGTAAAGAAATGCCAATTGTTTACTCAAAAAAAGAATTAATAAAAATTGTTGAAGAAAATGAAGATTCTCCCAAAAGTGATATTGATGCTGATGAAGAAAGAATTGTTAAAGGTGCTTTATCTTATTCAAACAAAACTGCTGAACAAATAATGACTCCCCGCACTGTTGTTTTTGCTCTGGAAATAGATACAGTTTTAAATAAAACATTATTAAACAAAATAAAAAAACAAGAATTTACCAGAATACCTATTTATCAAGATTCTATTGATAATGCTATAGGTGTTCTATATATAAAAGATTTAATCAATATTAAGCCAAATACAAAAATTGCCAGTGTATATCATAAAGAAAAAGTATTAACAGTTCCTGAACAAATTAAACTTGATAAATTAATGAATATGTTCATCAAATCTAAAATTCACATGGCATTTGTTAAAGATCAATATCATGGCTTGGAAGGTATCGTTACTCTGGAAGATATTATAGAAGAGATACTAAGACAAGAGATTGTTGATGAAACTGATAAAGTATTTGATTTGCAAAAAAAAGCAAAAAGTTTACCAAAAAATTCAAAAAAACCTTTACATACCAAAAAACATTAATACGAATACGATTTTGCTTATGGATTGTAAAAAATAAAATATATAGAACAAACAGGCAATTACCTGTTTTAAATATTTATTTCCTATCAGGACAATTGAGGTTTCGAGCGGATTCGAACCGCTGTACATGGTTTTGCAGACCATTGCCTAGCCACTCGGCCACGAAACCTTTTATACCGCAAAATTAACAAATTATATTTATATAACAACTATTTCGAAAATATATAAAAAAAAATTAATAAATATATATCCTTTAATTGTCTGGAAATCAACGAGTTAAACAAAACTTTCTAATGCCAACCTATACGAATCCAATCCAAAACCAATGATACTTCCTTTGCAATGACAAGCTATAAGAGACGTATGTCTATATTTTTCTCTTGAAAATATGTTGGAAATATGAACTTCTGCAACAGGAGTATCTATTGCAACAACAGCATCAGCAATTGACACAGAAGTATGAGTATATGCTCCGGCGTTTAATATTATTCCATCATACGAAAATCCTGTTTCATGTAATTTATTAACTATTTCTCCCTCAACATTACTTTGAAAATAATCTATTTCCAAGTCCTTATATTTTTGCTTCAATTCTTTTAAATAATCTTTAAACAATACATTACCATAAATAGATTTTTCTCTAATACCAATTAAATTTAAGTTAGGACCATTAATGATTATTATTTTCATTGTATAAAAAATTTAATTGAATTATTTTTAGCAAAAGTATATTTTTTTTGCAAAATATATTTATGAGTTCAGTATAAAAACTATTTTTTTATATTTTTAAAATGCAAAAAAAACGAATCAAAATGCGATGCATTGCGTTGCATTGAGCTTGTCGAAATGAGCTTGTCGAAATGAATAAATTATTTTTTTGTTTATGTCATTAAATTTTCATTACTAAAATTGTGTATCTTTGTTTTTTTGGTTATATGTTTTATTTATATATAATTTTTTTTTTAAAGAATAAAATTTATTAGCGTCTTGGCAAGAGAATATAGATAAAAATATATAATGCATTACGGTTTTTTTTTTTACAAAAATCCTTAAAACTAAAAAATTAACTCCAATGATCTTATTTTATAAAAATATTAATATCTGTTTTGCTGTTGATGTATCTAAAAAACTTATTGAACAAGATTTACAAAAACTTAACTGGCTGTTTGAACATGTAAAATTTACAGAAAAAAATATTATAAAAGGACGTTTTATTGGACCTAAAAAAGAAATGGTTACGCCATGGAGTACAAATGCTGTAGAAATTACACAAAATATGAGCATTACAGGAATAAAAAGAATTGAAAAATTTTATGCTGTTAAGTCCAAAAATGCCAGATATGACCCAATGCTTCAACAACTTTACAAAGACCTGACACAGGATATTTTTGAAACAAATAAAAAACCGGACCCTGTAATATATATTGATGATTTATATATTTATAACAAACAACAAGGTCTTGCTTTAAATGAAGAAGAAATAAAATATTTACAATCTGTAAGTAAAAAAATTAACAGGAAACTTACTGATAGTGAGGTTTTTGGCTTTTCACAAGTCAATTCGGAACATTGCAGACATAAAATATTTAACGGAACTTTTATTATTGATAATAAAGAAGAGGAAAACTCTTTGTTTGAAATGATAAAAAAAACTTCTAAAGTCAATCCTAACAAAATCATATCTGCATATAAAGACAACTGTGCTTTGTTAAAAGGACCTGATATAGAACAATTTGCTCCTAAATCACAGGATAAATCTGACTTTTTTGAAACAAAAAATATTGCTACTGCTATATCTCTTAAAGCAGAGACGCATAATTTTCCAACAACAGTAGAACCTTTTAATGGTGCTGCTACAGGATCGGGCGGAGAGATAAGAGACAGAATGGCTGGCGGAAAAGCCAGCATTCCTATGGCAGGAACAGCTGTGTATATGACTTCTTACCCAAGATTAGAACATAACCGCTCATGGGAAAAGAAAATAAAAATTAGACAATGGCTCTATAATTCACCAAAACAAATATTAATAAAAGCTTCTAACGGAGCAAGCGACTTTGGTAACAAATTTGGACAACCTCTGATATGCGGAAGCGTGCTTACTTTTGAACATATTGAAAATAAAAAGAAAATCGGATATGATAAAGTGATAATGCTGGCAGGAGGAATAGGTTTTGCCCAACAAAGAGATTGCTTAAAAGATATTCCTGAAAAAGGTGATAAAATAATAATGCTTGGTGGCGATAACTATAGAATTGGAATGGGCGGCGGAGCTGTGTCATCTGTATCTACCGGAGAATTTGACAATGCTATTGAACTTAATGCTGTGCAACGGTCTAATCCTGAAATGCAAAAAAGAGTGTTTAATGTCATACGTGCAATGGCAGAAAATAAAGATAATCCTATCATTGCTATCCACGATCACGGCGCAGGCGGACACCTTAACTGCTTTGCAGAACTAGTGGAAAAAACAGGCGGAACAATAAACATAAACAAACTGCCTGTCGGAGATAATACGTTATCTGATAAAGAGATAATAGGAAATGAATCACAGGAAAGAATGGGACTTATTATAAAAGAAAAAGATATTAAACTTCTGAAAGATATCGCTGAAAGAGAAAGAACTCCTGTATATGTTGCAGGTGAAGTTACTGATGATAAAATATTCAAATTTATTGATGACAAAGCCAGTATCAATCCTGTTGATTTAAACATGGAAGATATGCTCGGTAATCCTCCTAAAACTGTTATTACTGATGAAAATATTACTGACAAATTTGAAAAACCAACTTATAATTTAGATGATTTTGAAGAATATCTTAAAAAAATATTACAATTGGAATCTGTTGCCTGTAAAGATTGGCTTACTAATAAAGTTGACCGCTCTGTTACCGGAAAAATTGCAAGACAACAGACAACAGGGACAGTTCAACTACCATTAAACGATTTAGGTGCTGTAGCTTTGGATTATAAAGGTGAAAAAGGTATTGCTACTTCTATTGGACATGCTCCTGTAAGCGGATTAATTGACCCTGCAGCCGGCTCAATACTCTCAATTGCCGAAGCTCTTACTAATATAATATGGGCGCCAATACAAGATGGTATAAAAGGAATATCTTTAAGTGCTAACTGGATGTGGCCTGCTAAAAATAAAGGAGAAGATGCCCGACTATATAAAGCCGTTGAAGCTGCCAGTGACTTTGCCTGTAAACTCGGCATAAATATACCAACAGGTAAAGATTCTCTGTCTATGACACAAAAATATGAAAATGATGATGTTGTGTATGCTCCGGGAACTGTTATTATATCTGCCTGTGGACAAGTAAAAAATATAAAAAAAATTGTAAGTCCTGTATTAATTAATGATGATAAATCAACTATCTTTTATGTTGACTTGTCAAATGATAACTATAAATTAGGAGGATCCAGCTTTTCGCAAATAATGAATAAAATAGGAGATGAAACGCCTCTTGTCAAAGACCCTGAATATTTTGCAAAAACATTTGATGTAATTCAAAATCTGATAATGGAAGACAAAATACTTGCAGGACACGATATTTCTGCTGGCGGACTAATGGTAACACTGCTTGAAATGTGTTTTGCTGATAATAATATCGGACTTGACATTAACTTGTCAGACATTCAGGAATCAGACATAACAAAATTGCTGTTTAGTGAAAATCCGGGCATTGTATTTCAAACAAATGATGCAAAAAATGTTGTAAATATTTTATCAAATAAACGTATTAAATATAATGTTATTGGCAGACCAATAGAAAAAAGAACTTTAAAAATTATAAAATATACAAGCTACGAATATTTTGATATTGATGCTTTACGTGATGTATGGTATAAGACATCTTATCTACTTGATAAAAAACAAAGTGGAAATAAATTAGCCCTGAAAAGATTTAATAATTATAAAAAACAAATACTAAAATACAGATTTAACAAAAAATTTACAGGTAAAGCATCTCAATCAGGCAACTGCCTGATTGATTTAGATGGAACAGACAACAGAAGCATTAAAGCTGCAATAATAAGAGAAAAAGGAGTTAATGGTGATAGAGAAATGGCTTACTCATTATATCTTGCCGGCTTTGATGTTAAAGATGTTCATATGACTGATTTAATATCAGGAAGAGAGACATTGGAAGATATTAACTTTATTGTCTTTGTAGGAGGATTTTCCAATTCTGATGTGCTTGGCTCTGCCAAAGGTTGGGCTGGTGCCTTCCTGTATAATGAAAAAGCTAAAAAAACTCTTGACAATTTTTATAAAAGAGATGATACTTTGAGCTTGGGCGTTTGTAATGGCTGTCAGTTAATGGTTGAACTTGGTCTTATATATCCCAGTCATAAGAAAAAAATTAAAATGCTTCAAAATGACTCTGACAAGTTTGAGTCCGCTTTTATAAATGTTGTTATACAAAAAAATAACTCTGTAATGCTGGAATCATTGGCTGACTCACGACTCGGTGCTTGGATAGCTCACGGACAAGGAAAATTTAAACTTCCTTATAATAAAAAAAGATATTATATACCTGTAAAATATGCTTATAATAAATATCCGGGCAACCCAAATGGCTCAGCTTATTCCACAGCTGCTATCTGTTCGGAAGACGGAAGACATCTTGCAATGATGCCACATCTTGAAAGGTCAATATTCCCATGGCAATGGGCTAATTATCCTGAAAATAGAAATGACGACAAGATAACTCCCTGGATACAGGCATTTGTTAATGCAAGAGAATGGATAAAAAAATTGAAAGATTGAAAAATTATACTGCAAACAGTTTAATTTTTTGCTTTTTGGTTAAATAATTGTTACATTGCTCAATTGTTAAATTGTTATGTGTCAATAAATAGAGCAGGTCTCAATCAATAAAATAGCAATTTAGCAATAAAACAATATAACCATTTTAAGTATAAAAGATTGAAAGATTGATTTTTTTTATTCCCCGTAATCTTATAATCAAAGAATAACAACATATTGAAACATTATAATATAATTGGAAATAATCCTTAGCATATTATATACTGGCTTATTCATCTTATTAATATACAAGATGAAATTCTTCAAAATTGATGGATTATCAAGAAAATGTATATCTGTCATTTTTGTCCTGAAAATAGCATCCGGCATTGTTATGTTCGTCATATATACATACTATTATACAAACCGCTCTACTGCTGACATATTCAAATATTTTGATGATGGAAATATAATGTATAGTGCCTTATCAGAAAAGCCATCGGATTATATAAAAATGATTACAGGAATAGGAAATGATAATCCTCATTTTGACTTATATTACGCAAAAATGAATAACTGGTACAGACAATATGAAAGCACTATGTATAATGATAATCATACAATCATCAGGTTTAATGCTTTTGTCAGAATATTCTCTTTTGGTTATTATAATGTCCATAGTATTTTTATGAATTTTTTGTCTTTAATAGGACTTCTCGCTATATATAAATTTTTTATTCAGTTTTTACCTGACAAAAAAAAAGAAATACTTTTTGCTGTATTTTTCCTGCCTTGTGTAATATTCTGGGGTTCAGGTGTTTTAAAAGAAGGTCTGCTAATTTTTGGCTCAGGACTATTGATTTATTATTTTAATGAAATTATAAATAAAAGAAAAATTATTAAAGGTCTAATATGTATATTTATATCCTTTGTTTTACTATTATACACTAAATGTTATATACTTTTTATACTTATTCCTTTGTTAATAGCTTATCTATGGGCTGAAAAAACAAATCATAAAAATGTTTTATTAAAATATACAGGTATTTTAATATTTTTTCTGCTTATTATTTTAAATATAAAGTATATTTTTCCTGAATATGATGTTTTACAGATACTTGCAACAAAACAGAATGATTTTATTAATCTTGCACAGTCATTAAATTCAGGAAGCATTATAAAAGTTAATATTCTAAGACCTGATTTTTTTAATATTTTGATAAATTCGCCAAAGGCCTTTCTTAATACTTTGTTAAGACCTCATCTGTTTGAATCTTTTTCTCTGTTCACTTTACTGTCTGCAATAGAAAACCTTTTAATATTAGTAATTGGTATTATTGCTTTGTTCTTTATAAAAATAAGAGGGATAAACAAAAATCTGCTTGTTTTTTCACTTTTTTTTGTGCTTATTACTTTTATACTTATAGGACTTACCACCCCTGTATTCGGAGCTATTGTAAGATATAAAATTCCGGCTCTGCCATTTCTTATTATTATTTTTATAATGATTTTTGATAAAGAAAAATTTTTAAAGAAATTTCAAAAAAAAATAATAAAATTTTAAGTCGGGTACCATAGGAATAACAAGGATTAGAAAAAAACATACCAAAGTTTTACCTGATTCTCCATCTGCATCACTTATTTTGCTTGTAATTTTTTTTGGATACCTTTATATAAGATTTAAAATTTTACTGCTGCTGCTTTATATTCACAAATACTTGTGCTGAACTTATTGAAGTATTAAAAAAAATTGCTATAATAATAAAGTTTTACGGGGTAATAGTATAACTTCATATCTGCTAAATATTCAAATAATTCATCAAAGAATCAAATCTGTCTTGTAAGCTATCCAAATAATTGCTTTCTGAATATGAAGCTTTTACAATATAGTTATAACGATAGAATGTTTGTAAAATAGGATATATATCAATTTTATTAATTTTTATAGTTACTTCTAATTTTGTTGAGTCAGAGTGAGGTGTTATATATAAACTTAGTATCTTGGCATCATTTGATTCAACAATTTGTGCTATTTCTGTCAGGCAATAATCATTATTGTTAAGTTCAAGTACAATAATACCTCCGGGATTTTGAATAACTAATATTTTTGAAATGCTTTGTAATAAATCATTTAATGTTATAATTCCAAGATATTTATTCTTGTCATTTAAAACAGGGATAAGAGAAAGTTTTAATGAAGATACAACTTTAATAATTTCATAAATATGTTGATACTGGTAAACAAATGGTGAAACCAAAGAAAGTTTATGGTTACCTATAGGTTCTTTTGGATTACTGGTATTATCAATATCAGCAGCAGATATTAATCCCAAAAATTCTACATTGTTAACAATTGGTAAATGAGATACCTTACATTCTTCCATATAACTTAGAGCATAAGAACCTGTATCTGATGTCTTTAGAGGTGTAATAGAATTACATATTAAATCTTTAGCTATCATTTATTTAGTAATAAAATTAATAATAAATACTTACAAATATACTAATTTTTTAAATTTGCAAATATCGTTTAACATATTTATTTTTAATAAAAAATTTTACTTTTATGACAAGATTAAGTGTAAACATAAACAAAATTGCAACTTTACGCAATGCAAGAGGAGGTAATAATCCTGATGTTATAAAAATTGCTATTGATTGTGAAAGATTTGGATCGCAAGGAATAACCGTGCATCCTCGTCCAGATCAAAGGCATATTAAATATAAAGATGTTATTGATTTAAAGCCGATTATAAAAACCGAATTTAATATTGAGGGTTATCCTTGCAAAAAATTTATTGACCTTGTATTATCTATTAAACCTGACCAGGTAACTCTTGTCCCCGACCCTCCCGATGCCATAACTTCTAATGCAGGATGGGATATAGCTCCAAATAAAACATTTTTAAAAAATATTATTTCAGAATTTAAAAAATATAATATAAGAACATCAATATTTGTTGATACAAATATTGAAAATATTAAAAATGCACCTTATACGGGAACTGATAGAATAGAACTATATACAGAAATTTATGCCAGAATTTTTTCTATTAACAAAGAAAAGGCAATTAAACCTTTTATAAAAGCTGCAAAAGTTGCTTATGACACAGGACTTGGAATTAATGCAGGACACGACCTTAACTTGGAAAATCTTAAATATTTTAAAAATAACATAAAAGGACTAGTTGAAGTATCTATTGGACATGCCATTATATGCGATGCTTTATATTATGGACTTGAAAATACTATACAATTATACCTGAGACAACTTGAATAAGGTTAAATATTTGCGTTAATATATAGTGTTTGCACAAAAACAAATAATATTTTTTAGATTATCATTCCGTCATGCAGTTGCCTGACAGAATGACAGAAAGGACAGTTTTCGTGCAAGTACTATATATAAATAAGCACTATTATCCGACTAAAATTGAAAAACAAATTTTTTAAATCATAAACAACTGT
>CAZZDX010000108.1:0-9813 GCA_964653185.1 uncultured Bacteroidales bacterium | reverse complement strand
ATGATTTAAAAAATTTGTTTTTCAATTTTAGTCGGATAATAGTGATAAAATATATAAACTTTTTAATTAAGAAAAAAATGAGTAGTCAGGATAAAATTTCAAAATTAATTGATTTAAGAGCAGAAGCCAAACTTGGCGGAGGAGAAAAAAGAATAGAAGCACAACATAAAAAGGGGAAATTAACAGCTCGTGAAAGAATAGACCTGCTCCTTGACGAAGGTAGCTTTGAAGAATTTGATATGTTTGTTACACACCGTTGTACAGATTTTGGACTTGACAAACAAAAATATCTGTCAGATGGTGTTGTAACCGGCTATGGCACTATTGACGGTCGTGTTGTTTGTGTTTTTTCACAGGACTTTACAGTATTCGGTGGCTCTTTGTCAGAGACATTTGCCAAAAAAATGTGCAAGATAATGGATTATGCTATGAAAATCGGAGCACCTGTCATTGGTCTTAATGATAGTGGTGGTGCCCGTATTCAGGAAGGCGTAGTAAGCCTTGCAGCTTATGCTGACATATTCCAAAGAAATATCATGTCTTCAGGTGTAATACCACAGATTTCAGCAATATTTGGACCTTGTGCCGGCGGAGCAGTTTACTCTCCTGCTTTAACCGATTTTGTCTTTATGTCTGACAAAACAAGTTATATGTTTGTTACCGGACCTAAAGTTGTTAAAACTGTTACAGGCGAGGATATCACAGTTGAAGATTTGGGTGGTGCTAATGTTCATGCTTCAAAATCAGGTGCCTCTCATTTTTTATGCGATAACGAAGAAGAAGGAATAATGTTAATAAGAAAATTACTTTCTTATTTGCCTTCCAACAATATGGAAGACCCACCAACTATTAAATGCAATGACCATATAGACAGGATGGAAGACATCTTAAATACATTTGTTCCAGAAAATCCTAACAAACCTTATAATGTTAAAGATGTAATACATCTTATAGTAGATAATAAAGAATTTTTAGAAGTACACTGTCATTATGCAGAAAATATTATAGTTGGATTTGCAAGGTTTGATGGCAGACCTGTTGGCATTGTTGCTAATCAACCGAATTTTCTTGCCGGTGTTTTAGATATTAAAGCTTCAAGAAAAGCAGCACGTTTTGTTCGTTTCTGTGATGCATTTAATATTCCTATTATAACACTGGTAGATGTCCCTGGTTTCTTACCTGGCAGCGCTCAGGAATATGAAGGTATTATAATTAACGGAGCTAAATTAATGTTTGCTTATGGAGAAGCTACTGTTCCTAAAATCACTGTTACTCTCAGGAAATCTTATGGTGGAGCTCACGATGTAATGAGCTGCAAACAACTACGCGGAGATATTAATTATGCATGGCCATCAGCAGAAATTGCTGTAATGGGTGCTAAAGGTGCTATAGAAATACTTGAAAGAAAAAATATTGATAAAATTAAAGATGAAAATGAAAAAATTAAATATATAGCCGAAAAAGAAGATGAATATACAGAAAAATTTGCTAATCCTTACGAAGCTGCAAAATATGGATTTATAGATGATATTATAGAACCAAGAAACACAAGATTTAGAATTATCCGTGCTTTACAAAGTTTATCAACAAAAAGGGATACTAATCCTCCTAAAAAACATTCTAATATGCCATTGTAATTGTTAAATTGTTAAATTGTTAAACTGTTAAATTGCTATATGATTAATGACCTCAATACGCCCCAGTACGGTCGTTCTTCCCTACGGAGTAAACTTTGCTACTGGGCAGGCAATCAATGACAAAAATGGATATAAAATAATTAATCGGAAAAAATAAACTAATTATGAATTTATTAAATATAATATTATTATCTATTACCAGTCAGGGAGGATGGACTGTTGCTATTGTTGGTTTTCTTGTGGTCTTTATAGTACTAACTTTATTAGTACTTATTTTTAATAATATTCCAAAATTAATTAATCTAAAAAGGAAAAAAAATATTAAAAAATCTGAAGCACAGGGAGAAATTATCGAAAACAAATTAAGCATATCAGGAGAAGTTAATGCAGCAATAAGTATGGCTATATATTTATATATCAATGAATTACACGACGAAGAAAGTAACATAATTACAATAAAAAGAGTTCCAAAAGCATATATACCATGGAGTTCTAAAATATTTAGTATAAGAAATTATCCAAAAAGATAAAAAAAAAATTAAAATGAAAAAATTTAAGTTTACTATTAACGGAAATAAATATGATGCTGAAATAAAAGATTTTGAAGATAACATTGTAAAAATAGAAGTAAATGGGACATCATATAAAATAGAACTTGATAAAGAAATAAAGACATCTAAAACACCTAAACTGGTAAGAGCTGATGTAGCACCAAAACAAGAAACCAACCCTCTTAAAAGATCAAGCGACCTTGCTATTATTAAATCTCCTTTACCGGGTAGTATCTTACAAGTATTTGTAAAAAAAGATGACACTGTGAAAAAAGGTGATACTTTATTAGTGTTAGAAGCAATGAAAATGGAAAATAATATACTTGCTGAAAAAAGCGGAACAATTAAATCTATTAATTGCTCTGTTGGCGATACAGTTTTACAAGGAGCCGTATTAGTAGAAATAGAATAGATTTGATTTACGAATTACGGATTATGAATTACGAACTTTGAATATTGAACTTGATACCTGTGTCTTGTGTCTTGATAAAAATATAAATATATGAAGAAAATTTGTTTTATAATATTATCGTTTTTTTTGGTGATAAGTCAGGTAAAAGCTAATGATAATATTTCAAAAAAAATAGTTGACGGTGAATGGATAAACAAATCAGGAAATTATATTCCTAATCCTATAGGAAAATCTACTCGTACTGTTAGCCGAAATAAAACACTTACTTTTAAAAATATTATAGTTAAAGGAATAAAAGTTAATACTTTTATATTAGATTCTGCCAAGCAAAAATATGCCGGAACATGGGAAATAAGCAATGACACTATTATTTTACATTTCAAGGCAAAACCAACTGTTCATTTAGGCCAAAACTTAAATCAAAATGCCACTTCATCTTGTTATGCACTTTCAAATGATACTATTTATCTTAAAGATAAAATTGGAATCATCAAAAATGGAGTTTTAAAGTTAAATGATGGTTTTGAATATAAAAATCATTCAGATTCTGTATCAGGTATTATGAACTTTTGGGAATTTTCTGGCATTGCAAATGCCACATCAGGACATCTTATAATGATATTAGTAGGCATAATTTTTATCTTTTTGGCTATTAAATTTGGATATGAACCTCTTTTATTAATTCCTATTGGTGTTGGTATTCTTATTGGAAATGTTCCAATGTTTCAGGCAGTGGACTTTAATCTGAAATTAGGTATATATGAGCCGGGAAGCGTAATGAATTATCTTTACCAGGGTGTTGTTCAGGGTTGGTATCCACCTTTGATATTTTTGGGCATAGGTGCAATGACAGATTTTTCTTCATTGATATCAAATCCAAAGTTAATGCTTTTAGGTGCTGCCGCACAGATAGGTATTTTTGCTACATTTTTAGGTGCTTTACTTTTGGGCTTTGCTCCTGCGGAAGCAGGTGCTATTGGTATTATTGGTGGTGCTGACGGACCAACAGCAATTTTCTTGTCCTCTAAATTAGCAAATGGAATAAATATAATGGCTAACGGAGAAACAGTTAAAAATCTAATAGGACCTATTGCTATTGCAGCATATTCTTATATGGCTCTGGTTCCACTTATTCAGCCACCAATTATAAAACTATTGACTAGCAAAAAAGAACGAAGAATACATATGAAACCACCAAGAACAGTTTCTAAATTAGAAAAAATAATGTTTCCTATAATTGCTTTATTAATAACTGGTTATATTGTTCCAACTTCCTTACCTTTGTTAGGGATGCTCTTCTTTGGTAATCTGATGAAAGAATGTGGTGTTACTAAACGATTAGCAGATACTTCAAGTCATGCAATAATTGATATTGTTACTATCTTATTAGGGCTAACTGTTGGAGCTTCTACTCAGGCAGATGTATTTTTAACAAAGGACTCTATTCTTATTTTTGGATTAGGTGCTGCATCATTTATGATTGCCACAGCAGGAGGTGTTATCTTTGCTAAAATTATGAACTGGTGTTCAAGTAAAGACAATCCTATTAATCCAATGATTGGTGCTGCTGGCGTATCTGCTGTCCCTGACAGTGCAAGAGTAGTTCAGGTTATGGGAGCAGAAGAAGACCCTTCCAACTTTCTTTTAATGCATGCAATGGCTCCTAATGTTTCAGGTGTTATTGGTTCTGCTGTTGGCGCAGGTATTTTATTAAGCTTCTTGTTATAATACCGACGGCTATAATTTACTATACTTTGAGAGGTTATATTTTGCACTTCGGCAAGCTCGGACTTCGGCAAGCTCGGTAAAGCCGTAATAAATTACAGTCATTCATAGTCATTTGTTGTCATTTGGCTTCGCCGTCATTTATTGTTAATGACTACTAATGACCCCGATACGCTTCGCTACGGGGCAAGCAATTAATAACTATATGTTAAAATTATAATTGTTATCAGGCATTTCTTCCGATAAATGCCGTAGGATATAATATCCTACGGCATGAACAAATTCTATTTAGTCATCCAAAATCTCAATAGCACCGCTTTCACATGCATCTTCACATGCTCTGCAACCTAAACAATCTGATGTTTCATTTTCTATAATAATATTAACAGGTGCATCAGCATTTTCAACCTGAGTATGAAATTTTTTAACTGCTTCTTCGTCTTCTACATTATCATCAACCATTTTGCACCATTTTTTATTTTCACTTACTTCTAATATTTGGGCAGGACATGCATCTATACAGTCACCAGCACCTGTACATTTATTATAATCAAATACAACTTTTGACATAGTTATTTCCTTTCTTTTTTATTAGTTAAATAATTTAATTAAAAAAAATCAAAAATAAAAAAAATAATTATTATAATTTACTCATAGAGAAATAATTTTATTTTTTTTATTGAATTTTATAATGCCAAATTTGAGTAATTTTATTTCAAAATTATTTATTAATTGTCATAATAATAGGATCTTCGATATTTTTTATGGATAAAGAAATATGTTAGGTGTATATGTATATAAGGGTATAAGTCATAAGGGTATAAATTTGATAACTTATTTTTTTATATCCCTTATATCCCCTATTTCCTTTATATACTTATTTCCTTATAACATTTTCCCCACACATTTTACTGAAGAACCTAATAATATATATATTAAGATGATAATTTAATTTTTATTGATATTTTTGTATGTTTTTTCCCTTTATTAAGTAAAACATAATTATTAAAATATATTTAGAAATAATTAATAATTCTATATTTTTGACCAAAAATTCCGCTATTTTTAAATGAATTATTAAATTTTTTTAGTATTTATATTATATAATATTATTCTTAAATGGATAAAGTAGAGCTAAAAATAATTGCTATATCATCAAGTCATTCACAGACAGGGGCTTATGCTTTAATATTGGGTGAAGTTGGAGGAAACAGAAAACTACCTATCATAATAGGAGCATTTGAAGCACAATCAATAGCTATTGCAATTGAAGGAATAAAAACTACAAGACCTTTAACTCATGATTTATTTAAAATTTTTTTAGAAACAATAAATATCAAAATTACAGAAGTTATTATATACAAATACTCAAATCGCATTTTCTTTTCTAAACTAATATTTTTTAAAGACAACAAGAAATATGAAATTGACTCACGCACTTCTGATGCTATTGCATTAGCTGTTCGTTTTAATTGTCCAATATATATTTATGTATCTATATTAAAATCTACAGGAATTATAATAGAAGGAATAAGCCCTTATAGCACACAAAAAAAAGAAAATACTCCAAATAAAAATGATAAAGAAGATGAATTTGCTAATATTCCCACTAAAAAACTTAATGAATTGCTTTCTATAGCCATTGAAAAAGAAAATTATGAAAAAGCATCTGTTATAAGAGATGAAATAAACAGACGAAAAATAAAATAAAAAATAATATTAAGGGGACTTCTATTAATCTTATTTTGTGCTTTGAACAGAAAACAGGAAATTGGAAATTAAAAAAATTATGAATTATAGACTACGAATTATTTACTTTGAACGTTGAACAATGAAACAATATTTAGACCTGATTGACCATGTTTTAAAAAATGGTGTCCAAAAAGAAGACCGCACAGGAACAGGAACAAAAAGTGTTTTTGGATATCAGATGCGTTTTAATTTGCAACAGGGTTTTCCTCTGCTTACAACAAAAAAACTCCATCTGAGATCAATTATATATGAATTATTATGGTTTTTAAAAGGTGATACTAATATTAAATATCTTAATGATAATAATGTTACTATTTGGGATGATTGGGCTGATAAAAACGGGGATTTGGGACATATTTACGGATATCAATGGCGATGCTGGCCTACACCTGACGGAAATTATATTGACCAAATCACACAAGCTATTAATGATATTAAAAACAATCCTAATTCAAGAAGAATTATTGTAAATGCATGGAACGTGGGAGAACTAAATAAAATGGCTTTACCACCCTGTCATATCCTTTTTCAGTTTTATGTTGTCAATAATACTTTGTCGTGTCATCTTTATCAACGAAGTGCTGATATTTTTCTTGGCATACCTTTTAATATTGCTTCTTATGCACTTTTAACAATGATGATAGCACAGGCAACAAATTTAAAATATGGTGATTTTGTTCATACTCTCGGTGATGCTCACATTTATTTAAATCATATAGAACAATCAAAACTACAGTTAACGAGAGAACCTCGTAGCTTACCTTTGATGAAAATAAATCCTGATATAAAAAATATTTTGGATTTTAAATATGAAAATTTTATACTGAAAAATTATAATCCTCATCCTCATATAAAGGCAAAGATATCTGTTTAAAGGGTTTGTAATTATACTTTGAGAGGTTATATTTTGCACTTCGGCAAGCTCAGTAGAGCCGTAATAAATTATAACTGTTATAGTATTAGCATATAAATTATCTTAAATTATTACGAAGCAGAATATATATAATAACAAATATAATTCTATCTATAAAAACGTACATTTCTTTTAAATGGATTAGGATTAACATAACGTAAAGAAATCTCTATTCCTCCTTTTCCTTCTGTTGCATCTTTTAAATTAGAAGTGTTAATATCATAACTAATGCCTAATGCAAAACTTGAATATTCATATTCCATTATAAATATAAAAGCATCTTCTAACCTGTAATATGCTCCTAATGATAGTGCTGATTGTTTTATAAAACCTGTATATTTAGATGCGTCATTCAGATTATACCTTATTCTGGAACCTAATACTGTTTCTGTTAATGATCCTTGCATTACAAAAATTCCTCCGGGCAACAGAGCCATATTTGTATTACCTAAACCCATTGAGGTCTCTCCATATATTACAAATTTAGGATTTAGTTTATCTTTATTACTACAAAATGACTGTTCAGGTTTATTAATATGAAATACCGATGCTCCTATGTTTGCCTTAAATCCAGTATTAGTATAAAGATTTTCTTTACTGGAAAAATAATTCCATAACACGCCTGCCCCAAAATCGCCATAAGAAAAATTATCAAATATTGCTGATGGCTCACCTGATGCTAAATTAGGATCATAATTATTCCCATCATATTGATTATCCCATTGTAATGCTGAATTGTCAATACTATGTTGTGCATATCCTCCTTGTATCCCTCCCGATAAATAATTATGCTCATTTATCAAAACATGATATGACAATGATATACTTGCCTGTATTGTGCCTAACTTAGATTCTCCTGCTTTATCATCAAAAATTACAACACCTAATCCCATATAATTATCTTGAAATCTATTCTTAAATAATTTTGTATCAAAAGAAAGCAGATAGGTCTCATATACACTTGATATACTCGGCCATTGATTTCTATAATTTGTTACTACACGTTGATCTCCATTAAATGCTCCTGATGATGAAGGATTCAAATACAATTGTGTCTCATAAAACTGTGAGAAATGCACATCCTGTGCAAAAGAAAAATTGACTAAAATCAATATACCTGCTACAAATATTAATATTTTTTTCATAATTTTTATTGTTTTTAAATTGTTAAATTGTTAAATTGTTTATCGTTTGACATTTGTTATTTGTTTGTAGAGACGATTCATGAATCGTCTCTACTTAAATATTTTTAAATTTTATCTTATAAGTGTAATACTACCTTTCTTTTTTATTATTTCATTATTTAGCATAACAGCATCTATATAATACGTAAATACTGCTGTATTCAATTTTTTACCTTTATATCTACCATCCCAACCATCACTTTGATCACTTGTCTCAAAAACCTTTTCGCCCCAACGGTCATAAATGATAAATATTAAACTTTTTATTCCTTTACCTCTTACATATAATACATCATTCTGTCCATCATTATTTGGAGAAAATATATTCGGAATATAAAGAGTTGGTTCATAGCAAAGAATTAAAGAACCTAATATACCAATGCTGTCACTAACAGAACATCCATTACTGTCTGTAACAATTATTATATAAGTATCAGGAATTAAGTCAGAAATATCCTCTGTTGTCTCCCCGTTATTCCAGTTAAATATATAAGGCAAAGTGCCTCCGTTTACTGTTAAGTCAATAGAGCCATCATTTGCTCCTTCACAACTCTCATCTGTTGCTTCTAATGAAATGTTTGGAACAGGATAAACCAATATGTCAATAGTATCACTATCACCACACATTCCTGAAATTGTATATATAATAGTATGAACTCCTTGTCCTGCCACAAAAGGATTAAATGTTCCATTTATCCCATCTGTAATTCCTGTTCCTGACCAAACGCCTCCTATATCAGCTGCTGTTAAGTTTACAGGAACGTTATTTAAACAAAATGGTCCTGCCTGCAATATCGTTGCATCTGATAAAGGCACAACATTTACTACAACATTGTCAGAGGCAGTGCATCCATTACTACCTGTTACTGTTAGCGTATAAGTTGTTGTTATTGCCGGACTTACTGTTATTGTTGCTGTTATTTCTATTGTGCTCCATATATAACTTACTCCTCCTGAACCTGTTAAGTTAGTGCTGTCTCCATAACAAATATCTACATCTGAACCTGCATCTGCTGGTGGTGCTGGCAATACTGTTACAACAACGCTATCTATATCCGTGCAATTGTTATTATCAGTTACTGTAACAGTATAGGTTGTAGTTGTTGCAGGACTTACCGTTATAGTTGCTGTTACTTCTGTGGTGCTCCATAGATAAAAAGTTCCTCCTGTTGCTGTAAGATTAATATAAGTTCCTCCACATACAGAAGTATCTGGACCTGCATCTGCTACAGGATTTGGATTAACTGTTAAATCAAGTTTATAAATACTATCACAACCATTTGTTGTTAATAAACTGTCATAATAAGTTCCGGTTATGGTATAGTCATTGCTATGCCAGGTATATGTTTCACCATTGCATATTGTATCTGTTTCTGCAAATAAATATGTTGGATTAACTGTTAAATTAAGTTCATAAATACTATCACAACTATTTGTTGTTAATAAACTGTCATAATAACTTCCGTCTGTGGTATAGTCATTGCCATGCCATGTATATGTTTCGCCATTGCATATTCCCTGATTATCAGTATAAAAGTAAGTTGGATTAACTGTTAAATTAAGTTCATAAATACTATCACAACCATTTGTTGTTAATAAACTGTCATAATAACTTCCGTCTGTGGTATAGTCATTGCCA
>CAZZDX010000107.1:0-9847 GCA_964653185.1 uncultured Bacteroidales bacterium | reverse complement strand
GGATAAATGCTTGTTTTGATAGCAAAATCATTAGAATGCCATAGGTATTTAACCACATTTATTACATTTACAAAACTTGTTGAAGTATTTACATCATTATATTAAGATTTTTGTCGGTTTTCTATGTGTCAGTCGGTTTTCCTGCTGGGTTAGGAAATCTGAAATTTCAAAATTGTCATGCTGAACTTATTGAAGTATAAGTAAGCGGTCTCTAATCAGCAGTAGGAAAAATAAATTTCCGACTGTTGACTGCAGATTGCCGACTGCTTAGTATTTAAGCAGATATTATTAACTAAAAGATTGTAAATCAACTAATTTTTTATACACACCATTTAAAGCTAATAATTCTGAATGAGTGCCTCTTTCTACTAATTTACCTTTTTGCAAAACGATAATTTCATCAGAAAACTGTATAGTAGATAATCTGTGTGCAATAACAACAGAAGTTCTGTTTTTCATAAGGTTTAATAATGCATCCTGAACAAGACGTTCTGATTCTGTATCTAACGATGAAGTTGCTTCATCAAGTATTAATATTGGAGGATTTTTTAAAATAGCACGGGCAATGCTAATTCTTTGCTTTTGTCCTCCTGAAAGTTTATCTCCTCTGTCACCAATATTTGTTTGATAACCATTTTCCGTTTTTATTATAAACTCATGTGCATTAGCTATTTTAGCTGCTTCAATAACTTTTTTCTCATCAATATCAGGATTACCAAAAGCAATATTGTTAAAAATAGTATCATTAAATAATATAGATTCTTGTGTTACAATACCCATTAATCCTCTAAGGTCATCTATTTTGTAATCTTTAATTGTAATTCCATCAATTAATATTTCGCCGGCACTAGGGTCATAAAAACGAGGCAATAAGTCCACAAGAGTAGATTTGCCTCCTCCTGATTCTCCAACAATGGCTACTATCTTACCTTTTGGAATTTTAATATTAATATTATCAAGAACTATTTCTTTTTCATATTTGAATAAAATATTTTTGTATTCTATACAATTTTCAAATTTTTTGATTGGTAAAGCATTTGGTTTTTCCTCAATAACTTCCTCTGCATCAATAACCTGAAAAATTCTGTCAGCAGAAGCAAGTCCTTTTTGAATACTATAAAAACCTGATGCAAATGTCTTTGCCGGAGGAATTATCTGAGAAAAAATAACTATATAAGTTATAAATACCTCAGCACTAATAGCAGAACTTGAAGATAATACCAATCTTCCGCCAAACCATAATACAATTATAATAACTAATGAAGACAGAAATTCACTAAGTGGTGATGACAAATCCCGCCTGCGATATAAACCTATCATTAATCTTGTATATGAATTATTTAATTTACAAAATCTATCATTGAAAAAATTAATTGCATTAAATGCTTTTATAATTCTTATACCTGATATAGATTCTTCAATTACTGAAAGTATCTCAGCTATTTTTGACTGTCCTTTAATTGATGTCTTTCTTAAACTTCTTCCAATTCTGCCAATGATAATGCCTGTAACAGGCAAAATAGCAAAAACAAATAAAGTGAGTTTAGGACTCATCACAGCCAAAGTAACAAAATAAGCTATTATAGTAATAGGATCTCTGATAATCATCTCAAAATAACTTAATATAGACCATTCTACTTCTTGAACATCAGTAGTTACCCTTGATATAACATCTCCTTTTCTTTTTTTAGTATAATACGAAATAGGAAGAATAAGTATTTTATAATAAACCTGATTACGAATATCTTTAACAATGCCATTTCTTATGTTTGCCAAAAAATATATTGCTAAAAACCTAAAAAAATTTCTGGAAAAAAATGTGATAATTAAAAATAAACAAATAAATATTAATGCATCAACTTTGCCTCTCGTAATAATTATATGACTGATAATATAATTCAAATAATTGATAATTGTATCATAATCAAGTGAAAAAGACGGTGCAGAATTAACAGGTTGGATTCTGCCAAACAATAAACTTAAAAAAGGAATTAACATTACAAAAGAGACAAGAGAAAATACGACAACTAATACATTAAAAAAAATATTTAAAAAAGCGTAACCACGGTAAGATTTTATGTATTTGAATACTCTAAGAAAGGTTTTCATAAATTAATATATTTTAAAATTCCTAACACAAACAAATTAAAGAAATATCTGCAGTAGTAGCAGCAAAATCAGGCAACTACCTGATTAACTTTTCGGAGTGGACTCACAATTTAATAATTTAGTTTTATTTTTTAATATTTTTTACTGCTAATTTTTGTCTTTATATTATATATAAAAGTTAATTCCTGTATAATTTTCAGGCGTAATATTTTTTAATTCATTTTTTACTGAATCAGAAATATTTTTAAGAGAATCAATAAAATTATTAATTGTCTTTTGGTTAATCATTGAATTGGAACGGGTTAATTTTTTTAGTTCTTCATAAGGTTCGGGATATCCTTCACGCCTAAGAATAGTTTGAATAGCTTCGGCTATTACAGACCAATTTTTTTGCAAGTCATCCTGTATAATTTCTTTATTAATAATAAGTTTATCCAAGCCCTTTAATAGTGATTTGAATGCAATAATAGTATGAGCAAAACATACTCCTGTATTTCTTATCACAGTAGAGTCGGTAAGGTCTCTTTGCAATCGTGATATAGGCAATTTGGCAGAAAAATGCTCAAGCAAGGCATTTGCAATACCAAGATTGCCTTCTGAATTTTCAAAATCAATAGGATTAATTTTATGAGGCATAACAGAAGAGCCAACTTCTGATTTATTGATTCTTTGTTTAAAATAATTCATTGAGATATATGTCCACATATCTCTATCTAAATCAATGATTATAGTATTAATTCTTTTTAAATTATCGCAAAAAGCTGCCAGATTATCATAATGCTCTATTTGAGTAGTCGTCTTATAACGATTAAGGCATAAAACATTGTTTACAAAATTATCAGCAAATTTTACCCAGTCAATATCAGGATATGCTATATAATGAGCATTAAAATTGCCTGTTGTTCCGCTAAATTTAGCTGAAAAAGGAATAAATTTTAATTGTTCAAACTGATTTTTAAATCTTTCGGCAAACACAAAAATTTCTTTCCCTACAGTTGTAGGTGAAGCCGGCTGACCATGAGTATGAGAAAGCATTGGTATATCTTTCCACTGATAAGACATTTCTGTTAATTTATCTGATATTCTTATCATTATTGGCTCTAATATATCTTTAAAAGCTTTTTTTAAAGAAAGTGGTATAGCTGTATTATTAATATCCTGCGATGTTAATCCAAAATGAATAAACTCTTTATACTTTTTTAATCCTAATTCCTCAAATCTCTCTTTTAAAAAATATTCAACTGCTTTTACATCATGATTGATAATTTGTTCAATTTTTTTTACATTATTAGCATCTCCAAGAGTAAAATCCTTGTATATTTTTCTTAAATCTTTAAATTTTATATTATTAGATTTAAAATTTTTTAATTGTGGTAAAGGAATTTCGCATAAAGCAATAAAATATTCAACTTCTACAAAAACGCGATATTTTATAAGAGCATATTCTGAAAAATAATTTTCTAAATCCGAGACCTTGTCTCTATATCGCCCGTCAATAGGAGATATAGCTGTTAATGATATAAAATCCATATATTATTAGTATTAAAATTTAATGCAAATATACTATTCTTAAAATTATTTAATGATAAAAAATATATATCTTTGTAAAATTAACTTATTTAAAAATTAACATTTAAAAATTTAAAACTATGAAAAAATCTTTACTCTCTTTCTTAGTATCAATTATGTTGTCAATTTCTGCTTTTGCCCAGATGCCTGATGGCAGCATTGCACCAAACTGGACTTTAACAGACATTAATGGTACATCATACACATTATACGATTATTTAGATGCAGGAAAATCTGTTGTCATTGATTTTTCAGCAGTATGGTGCGGTCCTTGCTGGAGTTATCATGAAACTCATACATTAAGGGATGTATATAACAATTACGGACCAAGTGGCACAGATGAAATGATGGTATTTTTTATTGAAGGTGATCAGGGAACTTTAGCTGAATTACAAGGTGGAAGCGGTTCGCAAGGTGACTGGATAACCGGAACACCTTATCCTATTATTCCAACTTATGCTCCCAATGGGAATGCAGTTACAAGTGCTTATCAAATAGCTTATTGGCCTACAGTTTATCTTATTTGTCCTGACAGAGTTATTACAGAAGTTGGTCAGGCTACTGCTGCACAAATATATTCTGAAGCACAGAATTGCCCTGCTCTCTGCACAAACACAAACGATGTTAAAGTATTTAGCTTGACAGAACCTGATGGAATTTATTGTGCAACCTCAATTACACCTGAATTAACAATTCAAAATTACGGCACTGCTACTTTAACTTCTCTTACTATTAAATCTTTAATAGATGGAACAGTTCAAAATACTTATGACTGGACAGGAAACCTTGACCAATACTATACAGATGACGTTACAATGCCAACAATTTCCGGACTTTCTGATGGAAATTATACTTTTACAATTCAAACTGAAAATCCTAATGAAGTTTCTGATGAAGATACTATAAATGACTCTGAAAGTTCTTCATTTTCAATTAATTCTCAAGGCGCAGATGTTACTTTGGATTTATTAACAGACGATTATCCCGAAGAAACAAGCTGGGAAATTAAATATAATGGAAATGTTATAACATCAGGTGACAATTATAATGATGGTCAACATCACTATATTGAATCTCTTTGTTTAACACCAGGAGAATGTTATAATTTTACTATTTATGATGACTACGGTGATGGAATGAACTATGGCGGAGTAACAGGCAATGTTGAAATATCTTATAATGGAACAACATTAATATCTCTTTCAGGTGATGGATTTACTAGTTCTCATACTGAAGAATTTTGTGTTATAGATTCTGATGTCAATGAAATATCAGGAATTAATAATATTGAAATATATCCTAATCCAACTTCATGTAGTTTATATATTGTAAATGCTGAAAATTCTCTTGTGAATATTTATAATATCCTTGGAGAAATTGTTTATAGTACTTTTCTCAAAGAAAATAAAACTAGTTTGGATATTTCTAATTTGCATAATGGAACTTACATTGTAAAAATTCAAACAGAGGATAATATTATTATTAAAGAAATACTTTTAAATAAATAACTGTCAGGTTTTATCCCACAATACTGCGGTATGAATTTATTGAAAACGAAATGTATTTTTACCGTTTAATTGATAAAGATAAAACAATTGATGCAAAGCCAATACAAATAATACATTAATTAAAAGCTACTAATTTTTTATAGTTTTATATTCTTAAAATTATTTAACAATAAAAAATATATTATCTTTGTAAAATCAATTTATTTATAACTAAAAATTTAAAAAATTATGAAAAAATCATTATCCTTTATTTTAGTAATTCTAATAACATTATATTCTCTTAATGTTAAAGCACAAGCTAAAAAAAATGTCTTTTTTGAACATTTTACAAATGCAAGCTGTGGTCCTTGTGCATCACAAAATCCATATTTTAAAACTGATATATTAGACCATAACAAAGGTCGTATTCACCATATTGCATACCATACTAGCTGGCCTGGGACAGACCCAATGAATGCATATAATGCACCCGAAGTAGCATCAAGAGTTACTTATTATGGTGTAACCGGTGTGCCTGATATGATTATGCAGGGAAATAAATATGAAGGAAGCCCTGTTGGTATAACACAGGATATGGTTAATAATGTATCATCAGAATCAAGTCCAATAAGAATAAAAGTAGAAGAAACATCAGACGGGACAGACAGAGATGTAAAAGTAACTGTTTATACTGTTGGCATCCCACCAACAGGAAGTTTTAAAATAAGAGCTGCTGTAATAGAAAGTGAAATAAATTATGTAACTGCACCAGGGTCAAATGGAGAAAAATATTTTCCTGACGTTTTTAGAAAAATGCTGCCAAACACAAATGGCGAAACATATACTCCCGCTGCAACAGGCGACTCAGTCGTGTTTAATTATTCTTATACTTTAGACATAGCAACATGGGACACTACAAAAATTTATGCTGTTGCTTTTGTTCAAAACGGAACAACCAAAGAAATTATAAACTCCGGTTCTCCTGTTGACCCTGAATGGGAATTAACAACTATATCTCAAACATTTGTCCAAAGTTTAGTCGGAGATACTAATCACTTTACTGCTAATTTAATCAACATTGGTAATATATCAGGCAATTTTAGAATTAATCTATATGCAGAACATCCTTCTGACTGGTCAGCTTCATATACTTATAATTCCATTACTTATACTGACTCTGTTGATATTATTTTGCCTGCTGATACAAATATAAGTGTAAATATTGATATTAAAGTTGGCTCTACACCGGCGATAGGAAATTATTTGTTTAGCATGAAGTCATTGGATGATACAAGTTTTGCTCCACAAGTATTACAGTTTAATGTAATTTCAGGCGTTACCGATTTAGTTGTTAATAATCAAGGGTCATGGACAGGCGGACAGCCATCTGATTTTGAAGATGATTATCTTAACGGATTAGATTATGCCGCAAATACAACTTATGCTGTTACTTCTTATCAGGTATTTATGAAAGGTATAAAAGCAAATCAATTAACAGATATTAATTATATTTATTTTAATGCAGCATGGACACTTCCTACTTTAGCTGATGAAAATGTAACTGTTTTTTCTGATTTCCTTGATAATGGAGGACGCCTGTTTATCGCAGGACAAGATATTGGATGGGAAACATGGAACACAACCTATCCTATTGGGACACCTGCTACTAAAGCATTTTATACAAACTATCTAAACGCAAGCTGGGTAGATGACGGTGGTTCTTCTAATGATAGTATAATTGCTAATACATCTGATCCTGTATTTGGCTCTGTTAACAGTTCAAATTTAATAAATATCTATGGCTCCGGCAATATGTATCCTGATGAAATATATCCTGAAAACAATGGCTCTGCTATACTTTATTATGATAATGCTAAAACCAAAATATCAGCTGTAAGAGCTACAAATGATACTTATAAGATTGTTTATTTTGGCTTTGATCCTTCTATGATTTCAGATACAAATGTAAGAAAACAAGTTATTAAACTTTCTCATGACTGGTTCCACAATCTAATTGATAATATTGAATTTGAACAGGCAATGAATAAACTAAACCTTGGACAAAATTTCCCTAATCCAGGTAATGACTACACAATTATACCTGTAAACAATATTAATAAAAAATATACATTACAAATTATTGATGCAACAGGTCATATTATTTTGAGTAAAATTATAAATAGTCAAGATACACAAGTTAAAATTAATACTTCTGAACTTAAAAACGGAATGTATTTTTACCGTTTAATTGATAAAGATAAAACAATTGATGCAAAGCCAATGCAGATAATACATTAAAAGTTACTGCTTTTTGTATAGTTTTATAACCTTAAATTTATTTAATTATGTTACATATTAAAAAAATACTTACATTTGTTATTGTATGGGTATTAAGTGCTAATTATATATTTGCACAAAATTTATCATTAACAGATACATTAGCAAATGATATTACTAATGATACATTATTGATAATTACAGGAACAGACGAAACTTTAGTATCTAATGTTATAATTACAAATAATAGTTCCGGCACAATACAGGTAAAAGTAAAAAAGATAGAAGATTATATAGTTCTGGGTTCAACAAATTTATTTTGTTGGGGACAATGCTTCTCACCATCTACTTATGTATCACCTAATCCGATAAATATTATTGCAGGTGAAACCAATGAAAATGATTTTTACGGAGATTATATACCTAATGGTAATCAGGGAACAAGTATTATAACTTATGTGTTTTTTGATGCAAACAGTCCTGAGGATTCTGCTTTTGTAACTGTATTATATCAAGTTAATTTTGATAATATTTTTTATTCTGATATAAATGCAGTAAATTTTAATATTTATCCAAATCCTGCTACTGATTATGTAAACATTTGTTATGACTCAAAAACCAATCATTCATCAGCAAAAATTATTATATATAATGCTTTGGGCTCATTCGTTAAAGAAATACAAATAAATGACAGACAAAAAATTATTACAGTTCCTGTAAATGATTGGGAGTCAGGTATTTATTTTTATACATTAATGGTCGGAAATAATATTACTATAAGGCAGGTTGTGATTAAACATTAAGGACAAAACATTAAAGCCTATAATGATTTATAAAAAAATAAATTAAAAATAGAACACTGACCCGCCCTGTTAAATAATTATTTATAAGAATTCAGCATCATCTCAATTGGATAAAAAAGAAATTCAACGGGATAAATCTGCGTTCTATTAGTATTGTTAGAAGTAAATTAGTAATTACTAAACTTATTTAAAAATCAATATATCAGGATAATATCCATATTTATATTATTATTTAAAAAAATATTATATTTACTTGAAATATAGATTTATATCAAACCGTCCTGATGAAAAATAATGATAAAAATTACTATTGTTCATTATGAAAATAAAAGTAATACTTAAAAGAGGAATACATTACAATAACAAAGTAGTTTTTTTAATATTCCCTAAAGAATATGCAGTAATAGCGGTAGTAAAAAACATTAAAGATGCAAGATGGAGCCAAACAAAGGGGAAATGGTATATACCTGAAAAAGATTTTAATTTAGTCAATGTTTTTAATGCTCTGAAAGAATTAGCGTTTGTTGATGATTCATCCTTAAACATTCAAATTAAAAAAGAAGATACGAAAAACAAAATATCAAGTGATAAAACAACCATTCCAATTGAGATTGAGGCGGGGTTAAATAAATTAAAATTGTGGATGGCTCATAAGCGTTATAGCGAATCCTCAATTAAAACCTATTTAGATGGCGCAAAATCTTTTTTAATGTTTGTGCATCCAAAGCCAATGCAAGATGTAAACAATGATGATATGGTTGATTATGTGAATGAATACATTATTAAGAAACACCTCAGTTATTCATATCAAAATCAAGTAATCAATGCGGTTAAAATATTTTTTAGAGAAATAGAACACAGTAAATTTGATGTAGAAAAATTTGAGCGTCCAAGGCGGCAATATAAATTACCCAATGTATTGAGTAAGGCAGAAGTTGCAGCAATTTTAAAAGCACACACTAATGTGAAACACAAAACTATGTTAAGCTTAATTTATGCGTGTGGTTTACGAAGGAGTGAATTATTATATCTGAAACCAACAGATATTGATAGCAAACGAGGATTATTAATTATTAGACAAGCAAAAGGAAGAAAAGATAGGATAATTCCAATTTCAGAAAAAATAATTGAGATGTTACGGGAATATTTTAAAATATATAAACCAAAAAACTGGTTATTTGAGGGGCAAACAGAAGGAAAACAATACTCAGAACAAAGTTTACAAAGCGTATTAAAGCAATCTTTAGAAAAATCGGGAATTAAAAAACCTGTTACATTACATTGGTTGCGGCACAGCTATGCAACGCATTTGCTTGAGAGCGGAACAGATTTGAGATTTATACAGGAATTGCTTGGACATAAGAGCAGTAAGACGACAGAAATATATACCCATGTATCAACAAAAAGTTTACAAAAAATAAAATCACCGTTTGATGATTTATAATAAAAAATTGTATATTTGCAGAAAAAATAAAATTACCGTTTGATAATTTATAAAAATATTTTTTTACTTTTGTTCAAAATTAAATATGACTATTATCATACTTATACAACCAAATTATGATGCAATAGTATGATTTTGTCATACCTATAAACAAGTTA
>CAZZDX010000106.1:0-9865 GCA_964653185.1 uncultured Bacteroidales bacterium | reverse complement strand
TTGTTTATGATTTAAAAAATTTGTTTTTCAATTTTAGTCGGATAATAGTGATATTTTTTTATTGAATTTTAAGAAATCTAAAATTGGAAAAATATTACAAAAACAAAAGATGTAATTTTAGCAAGAAATTTTATGAAAATTTAAGAATTCTAAATTTAATTTATGAATAATTCAGGTTACTACAAAATTAACCAAAAAAAATAAAGTATAATAAAAAATTTACTAAATTTGTCCGAAAAAAATATATTTTAATAAGTCAGAATTAAAAATTTTTAAAAACAACCAAAAAACAGATATTACAATGCAAAAGTTAGTATTATTAGGAGATGAAGCAGTAGCACAGGGAGCGTTAGACGCTGGTTTATCAGGCATATATGCTTATCCAGGCACTCCTTCAACAGAGATAACAGAATATGTTCAACGTTCAAAACAAGCTCGTGAAAAAAATGTTTTTTGCGAATGGGCGGTTAATGAAAAGACAGCTATGGAGTCAGCATTAGGCATGTCTTATGCAGGTAAAAGAGCAATGGTATGTATGAAGCATGTTGGCTTAAATGTTGCTGCTGACCCTTTTATGAATTCAGCAATTACAGGAGCAAACGGAGGAATTATTGTTGTGTCTGCTGATGACCCTTCAATGCATTCTTCTCAAAATGAACAGGACTCAAGATTTTATGGTAAGTTTTCAATGCTTCCTATGTTAGAGCCATCTAATCAGCAAGAAGCTTATGATATGATAGCTTATGGGTTTGATTTTTCTGAAAAATATCATATACCTGTTTTGTTAAGAATGACAACACGGTTGTGCCATTCAAGAGCAGGTGTTAAGAGAAGCGAAAAAGAGAGAAAACAAAATGAATTGTCTTTATCTGAAGATCTTCGTCAGTTTGTTCTGTTACCTGCATTAGCACGAAAAAGGTATAAAATATTATTAAAAAATCAGGATATCTTTGAAAAAGAATCTGAAAATTCAGTTTTTAATAAATATATTGATGGTAAAGATAAAGGTCTTGGTATTATTACCAGCGGTATAGGATATAATTACCTGATAGAAAATTATGCTGACAGAAAATGTCCGTATCCTGTAATAAAAATATCTCAATATCCTTTACCTTCCAATATGTTTAAAAAGATTGCCGGGCAATGTGATGAATTGTTATTTATAGAAGAAGGAGCTCCGTTTATAGAAGACATAGTAAAGGGAATTTTACCAAAAGGGCTTAGAATAAGAGGACGTTTAGACGGTTCTATTCCAAGAGATGGTGAGTTAAACCCTAATATAGTTGCTGATGCTCTAAATATTCCTGTAACAAAAGGCAATCCGGTTCCTGAAATAGTTGTAAACAGACCTCCTTCGTTATGTCCGGGATGTCCACATTTTGACTCTTTTATGGCATTAAACGAAGCACTTAAAGATTATTCAAAAGGAAGGGTCTTTTCTGATATTGGTTGCTACACATTAAGTGCATTGCCACCATTAGAATCTATAAATTCATGCGTTGATATGGGAGCTTCTATAACAATGGCAAAAGGAGCTGCTGATGCAGGTATGATACCTTGTGTTGCGGTTATAGGAGATTCTACTTTTGCTCATTCAGGGATAACAGGATTGTTATATGCAGTCAATGATAAGACACCAATTACTGTCCTTATTCTTGATAATCTGACAACTGGTATGACTGGAGGACAAAGGTCTGCTGCTATAGGAAAAATAGAAAATATATGTTCAGGACTTGGTGTTGAAAAAGAACATATCCGCACTATTAATCCTTTAAAAAATCATCATAAAGAAAATGTCCAAATAATGAAAGAAGAGATAGAATATGATGGTGTATCTGTTATTGTTGCACGCAGAGAATGTATCGTAGAATTAAATAAACGGATGAAAGCAAAGAAGAGGTAAATTAATTATGAATTATGAATTATTAATTATGAGTTTTGAACTTTGTGCTGGAAACTGAAAACTGAAAACTGAATAAGTTATGAGTTAAAAACGAAACTTGAAATTATAAATTATACGAGGCGACAAGGCGATAAAGAAATTTAAGATATTAGAATAAAATTATTAAACAAAAAAATATAAAAATGAAAAAAGATATAATATTAGCAGGTGTTGGAGGGCAGGGAATACTTTCTATTGCTTCTGTAATTGGTTATGCTGCTGTTGAGTTCGGTTTGTTTTTAAAACAGGCAGAGGTTCATGGTATGAGTCAGCGTGGAGGTGCTGTGCAATCAAATCTTAGAATTTCAGATAAAGAGATAGCATCGGATTTAATCCCTGGAGGAGAAGCAGATATGATACTTTCTGTTGAGCCAATGGAATCACTAAGATATCTTCCTATGTTATCTCCTGATGGCTGGCTTATAACTAACACCAGAATTTATAATAACATATCAAATTATCCTGACGAAAAAAAACTGATGGATGAGATAAATAAATTGCCTCATCATATTGCTTTAGATGCAGATAAGATGGCTAAAGATTTAGGTTCACCAAGGTCAATGAATATTGTTATGCTTGGAGCTGCTTCCGGTTTTCTTGATATTGAGTATAAAAGATTTGAAAATGCAATAATGAATATCTTTAAAAGAAAAGGAGAAAATGTTATTAATAAAAATCTTATGGCTTTGAAAGCAGGTAAAGATTTTGCTGAAAATGCAATAAATGTTTGATTTTGTTTGGCTATTTTTAATACTTGACAAATTTATTATTATATAAAAATGAAAAGAATAATATTTTGCCTTTTACTTTTACCTTTTTTTATAAATGCTCAAAATCAGGATAATACAGGTATTGCAGGTATTAGAAGTATTAAAAACACAAGCACCAAAAATAATATAGATATAAGATTATCAGCTATTTTTGAATATGTTTATTTTTCTGATAAATTTATGTCATCACTTGGTATTAATGCAGAAATATATTTAAACAGTAAATTTAGTTTTAATTATCATGTTTCAATAGGTAGTTCGTATAAAAATGCTTTTTATATTCATGGTCCTTTAGGTGGAGGTATAGGAGTGGTTTTGCTCTCATCACTTGATAACAAAAATCCTGATTGGATAAACACTATTGGAGTTATAGCTCTTTTTATTCCTGAAGGCATCAGCTATCATGAGCGGATAAGTAAAATAATAACTCTTTCTCCATATTTCAATCCTCTCGGATTTGAATATAGCAAAAAAACATTTGGCGATGAATTTATGCCTAGTGGTGAAATTGGAATAAAAGCAGATTTTAATATTACTAAAAAAATATTTATAATACCTCATATAGGTATAAAGAAATTATATGATGTTCGCGGTTATGGATGTGAAACAGGAATTTCTGTTAGCTATTTTTTTGATAATTAGGATTTCGTAATACTTAATAGAAGCCCCCTTTAATTTATATAATCAAATTCCCTTAACAACGGCTTTCCCGTAACTACGAAACACCAGTTAGAAAGATTTAACTGATAAGCATTATATAAGCAAATACAAAAGGAGTTGCAAGCAACACAGAGTCAAAGCGGTCTAATATTCCACCGTGGCCGGGCAATATTTTACCTGAATCTTTACAATTTCTCTCTCTTTTAAATAATGACTCTGTTAAATCCCCAAAAATACCGGCAACTATTATTATAAAATCAATGATAAGCCACTGAATAAGACAAAATTCCAAAAAATATAAAGATATGATATAAGTTAGTATAAAACTGATAATAATGCCACTAATAAATCCTTCCCATGTTTTTTTAGGTGAAATTCTTTCAAAGAGTTTATGTTTACCAAATTTTGAACCAAAAATATAAGCCGCTGTATCATTTATCCATACTAATAAAAAGAATCCTAAAATAATGTTTATGTGTGTGTCTCCTGCTATAAATTTTGGATTAAAAAAATAATTAAGCAAAGATAATGGTAATGCAACATATATAATTCCAAGCAAAGTATATGCAATATTTGTAAAAGGATTTTTTTCTTTCCTGTATAGTTCTGCAACAAAAATTAAAAACAGTAATGGAATATTTATCAAAAATATTTTGTTTTCTATAAGATTTTCTGATAAAAGCAGATTTGAAATATATAAAACACAAGATATTATTATTCCTGTTAGTTTTTGTGGCTTTATATTATCTTTTTCTGCTAATTTATAAAATTCTAATAATCCTAAAATGGTGATTATAAAAAAGAGAGAAGAGAATATATATTTGTTTAATATTATTGAGCCAACTATAAAAGCAACAAATAATATACCTGTTATTGACCTTGAAACAAAATTATTTAATGTTGGATTCATCTATAATTTTTTTTGCTTTTGAAATGTCTTTATCATTTACATAAAGTTCAATACTTCCTATAATAAAAGAAGAATCTTGTTTGTTAATAATAACACTATTAATATTATTATCATCTAAATTTTTTTTTATAATTTCAACTTCATAAGGTTTGTTTGAACTATATATTTTAGACCAGTTTTTTTCCATATATTTATATTTTTAGTAAAGATAGAAGTAAGAATAAAAAGTTTTCAGTTTCAAGTTTCCAGTTCAATGTTCAAAGCACAAAGTTCATAATTCATAATTCATAATTAATAATTCGTAATTCATAATTTTTTTATCGCTCTGTCGTATAGATTTTTTGGTCTTGAAGATAATCATCAACAAGGAATAGATAAAGTTTTTTAGGTCCATAGCCGCCTTTAACCAAAGTATTTTCAATTTCTGCTGTCTTACTTGGACCTGTTATAACAGATATTGCTGATGGTAATTTATCATACTTATTTTTAATTTTAATTAACGCATCTTTTAAATCAGGCACTATTTGTGAAGTGTAAGCAATAACAATATGAACAGATGGATATATCATTAACTTTCTTCCTGAAACTTGTTTGGATGACACCATAATACTTCCAAATCGTGCAATAAGATATTCACATAATGTTATTCCGGCATCTGCTTTATAGAAATCTTTTTTATCAGAATAAAATTGTATCTGTGCTGTTGTAAGAATATCTTTTATTTTATGTTCCAAACAAAATAGATTAGATATATTTTTTTCTGAAATAAGGACTTTTAAATTACTAATAAGTTCATTTTCATCTTCACAAAAGATAAAATCTCCGGAAACTTTTAAAAATTCTTGCACAAAAGTTACATCAAGCGATTCCGTAATATCTTTATATACTGATGATTCAAAATCAATATTAGGATAAGGATTGTTTGATTTATCAATTAAAGCATCCCTTATTTTTTTTAAAATTTTTTCTTTTGATGTACTTTCTTTCATAAATGTCAGACAGAATAAAGTTCAAAGTTCAAAGTTCAAAGTTCAAAGTTCATAATTCATAATTCGTAATCTGTAATCCGTAATCTGTAATTTTTTATTATCAAGTATCCGGTTTCCAGTTTTATTTCTTATTTTCAATTTTTTTATGAATGGCTGAACTGTTGTTTTTAGCAGGTGTTTTTATTTGTTTTTTTGTTTCTGTATTTATTTTTTCGTTTTCTTTTTCAAAGGGGCGTTTACCAAATATTTTTTCAAGGTCATCATAAAATATAACTTCTTTTTCTAATAAGAGATTAGATATTTTTTCTACTAAAGGTTTATGTTTTACAAGCAGAGATTTAGCGCGTTGGTAAGCTTCTTCTACAATTTTACTTACTTCTTCATCAATAATTTGTCCTGTTTTTTCGCTATATGGCTTTGTAAATGAATATTCCTGTTGTCCTGTTGAGTCATAAAAGCTCACATTTCCTATTTTTTTGTTTAGTCCATAATAAACAATCATAGCATAAGCATATTTTGTAACTTTTTCAAGATCGTTTAAAGCGCCTGTAGAAACTTTGCCAAAGAATATGTCTTCAGAAGCTCTTCCGCCTAATGCAGCAGTAATCTCATCAAATATTTGTTCATAAGTAGTTATTTGTCTTTCTTCCGGCAGATACCATGCAGCTCCCAAAGATTTTCCTCTCGGAATAATACTTACTTTAACCAAAGGATGAGCATATTCTAAGACCCAGCTTACCGAGGCATGACCAGCTTCGTGAAAAGCTATTACTTTTTTTTCTTGTGGAGAAATTATTTTATGTCTTTTCTCCAGACCTCCAATTATTCTATCAGCAGCATCCATAAAATCCTGTTTGTCAATTTTTTTCTTGTTGTTGCGTGCTGCAATCAAAGCAGATTCATTACATACATTTGCTATATCTGCACCTGAAAATCCAGGCGTTTGTTTTGCAAGAAATTCAAGGTCAACAGATTTGTCAACTTTTAATGGCTTTATATGAACTACAAATATTGCTTTTCTTTCAACAAGGTCAGGCAATTCAACATGTATCTGTCTGTCAAATCTACCTGCACGAAGCAAAGCACTATCTAATACATCTGCACGATTTGTTGCAGCTAAAATAATAACACCTGCATTATTTGCAAAACCATCCATTTCTGACAACAGTTGATTTAAAGTATTTTCTCTCTCATCATTTGCTCCTGTCATAAAATTTTTTCCACGAGATCTGCCTACTGCATCTATTTCGTCTATAAAAACAATGCATGGTGCTTTTTCTTTAGCTCTTTTAAACATATCACGCACTCTTGATGCTCCAACGCCAACAAACATCTCAACAAAATCTGAACCTGACAGAGAAAAAAATGGGACATTAGCTTCACCGGCAACAGCTTTGGCAAGTAATGTCTTTCCTGTACCTGGAGGTCCGATTAATAATGCACCTTTAGGAATTTTACCTCCAAGTCCAGTATATTTTTTAGGATTTTTTAAAAAATCAACTATCTCCATAATTTCTACTTTGGCTTCTTCCAAGCCGGCAACATCTTTAAAACTTGTATTAACAGAAGTATCTTTATCAAACACCTGTGCTTTTGATCTGCCAATATTAAAAATCTGTCCTCCACCACCAGCACCACTGCCCATTTTTCGCATAAAAATCATCCATATTATAACTAAAACAGCAATTGGAATAAGCCAGCTAAATATTATGCTGTTCCAATCTTTTCTTATCTCAGGTATAATATTTATTTCAGGATAAGCATCCAAATCTTTTTCAAATCCGTCAATAGTTACAAATTTGTAAATAAAATATGATTTTTCATCTATTATTTCTTTGTCATAATTATTTCTTTTATCTTTTTTTATAAATATTTCTGCATATTCTTTGTTTATCACTAAAATTTTATCAACAGCATTATCTGTTAAAATTGTTTTAAACTTTTTTCTGGTTATTTCTTTATTACTATCTTTATTTCCTGTGAGGTTAGAAAATTGTATAACCAAAATTATAGCAATCAAAATACCATATATCCAGTAAAAACTTATTTTTGGTTTTTTAGGAATTTTAGTATCCTTCATTTTTTTATTTATTTCATCTTTTTTTGTTTGCCATGATGATTTTTTCTTATCTTTTTCAGCCATTATTTTTTTATTTAAAGTTCTAATTTTTGATTCCTAATTTTCAATTTTATTATTTATTCTAAAATCTAAATTATTCTATTTTTTTTATTAAAGCATCAGCCCATAAACTTTCTAATTTATAAAATTCTCTTATATCTTTTTGAAAAATATGAACAACTACATCAAAATAATCTAACAATATCCATTCGGCATTTTGAAAACCCTCTGTATTTAAAGGTTTAATTCCGATTATACTTTTTACTTCTGCTATAACTGACTCTGCAATACCTTGTACTTGTGTTTTAGAATTTGCCTCACATATAATAAAATAATCACAAACAGCATTTTTAATATCAGAAAGATTAGCAACAACAATTTGTTCACCTTTTTTTCCCTGGATGCTTTCAATAATTGTATTGACTAATATATCCTGTTTTTTTTTTTGCTTGTTTTTTTGCATTAAAATTATAATTTTGTGGCTACAAAGATACAACTTTTACTAAAATTAGAATAAATAGTTTATTTAAAATGAATAAAGATTAACAAAAAATACATATAATTTTACAAGGTGAATAAAATTTTACATAATTAGTATAATCTATAAAAAAAATAGATTTATTAATTTTAAAAAATAATAATTTTTGTAATGACAAATAATTTACATAAAATAATAGAACTAAAATCAGTTAATTCGACTAATAAGTATGCTACTAAATTGCTAAATAAGTCAAAAATTGAAGATGGCACAATAATTTTTGCAAACTTACAATATTCAGGCAAAGGACAGAAAAATAATTTGTGGGAAAGCGAACCTTATAAAAACCTGACTATCAGCATAATACTATATCCAAAATTTTTTTTAGCAGAGAAACAATTTTTGTTAAATAAAATTATTTCACTTGCTGTTTGCGATTTTGTTAAATCAATTGTTAAGCATAATAAGGTCTCTGTAAAATGGCCAAACGACATTTATATTGACAACAAAAAAACTGCAGGAATATTAATAGAAAATGTAATTAAAGGAAATATATTTGAAAATACTGTCATAGGAATAGGTATAAATATTAATCAAACTATTTTTAAAAGCAATGTTCCTAATCCTGTTTCTTTAAAAATTGCAACAGGAAAAGAGTTTAATATAAAAGAGTGTTTAAATAATTTATGTCTTTTTATTGATAAAAGATATACGCAACTAAAAAATAACCAACAGGATATTATTGACTATGACTATTTAAATTGCTTATATCATTACAAAAGTTTAGAAAAGTATAAATACAAAAAATCTATTATATATGCAAAAATTATTGGAATAGATAAGTTTGGAGAATTGGTTTTAGAGACAACAAATAAAAAAATATTAAAATGTGATATGAAAGATGTCTCGTTTATGTAAGTTTTTTGTATTCTGTCTTAGGCATACTGAAATATAATGGATTAAAAATAATATTAATACGTATTACTTATAAAAATTTGTGATATGATTTGTTAAGGATTTAACTGTATAAAAAGATTATGAAATTGTATTATTAACAGTTGTTAAAGCATCTTCTTCTTTAACTTTTTTTAAATTTTGAACTAATATATTAACAAAGTTTGTAAGAGGTTTTTTTGCGATAATTTCAAACATAGAATTAAGTTCTGCATTTAATATTAATTGAAAAGAACATTCATTGTCTTTATTAGATTTAATATAACAAATAATATTAAAATCAAAAGGCACTTTACCATCAGGAATAATAATAACCTCAGAGTAAGGCGTTGTCTCAAAGATACGTATTCCAATATCTGCCATTTCTTTAATAGTAAAAGAGCAAGTATTCTTAGTTGATTTCCAGTTAATAATTTGTTCAGGCATCAACTTTTTAAAGTTATTAAGATTACTAATAAAAATAAATATATCTTCACAGGAAGAATTATTAATGATTATTTTTTTACTTTTTATCTCAGTCATTTTTTTATTTTTTTGATTTAATTTCATTTTCCCAACCTTCAGGATTGTCGCGCCATTTTACTAATGATAATAAGTCAGATTCTCTAATATAATTATTATCTGCAGCTTGTTGAATTAATATATCGTAATCTAATAGAGTGATTAAAGGGCATTTGGCTTTTTTAAAATTTTCTTCAGATATTTTAAATCCATAAGTAAAAATAGCTATCATTCCTTGCACTTTACATCCGGTATCTCTAAGTACTTTAACAACTTCAAGACTAGTTCTGCCTGTAGAAATCAGGTCTTCAATAACAACGACAGATTGACCTGGTTTAACAACGCCTTCAATTTTATTGTTAAGTCCATGTTTTTTTTCTGATGCTCTAACATATACAAAAGGTAATCCCAAATCCTGAGCAACAAGAGCTCCAATAGCGATACCGCCTGTTGCAATCCCGGCAATAACATCAGGAGTTCCATATTCATCATTAATTCTTTTAACAAGTTCTTGCCTTACAAAAGTCCTGACCTTAGGAAAG
>CAZZDX010000105.1:0-9921 GCA_964653185.1 uncultured Bacteroidales bacterium | reverse complement strand
AATTTATTACTTCGGCATTTAAAAGCTATGAAAACGAAAATTATGATATTCAAGGACAATATCAGCTTGGACAACTTGAAAATGATTTTGGAAAAGAGGGCTTTGGTGAGGTAGCATTCATAAGAGGCGTAGGAACTTTTCTTAATCATGCAAGAAACAATCTAAACGCAACTGTCTTTAATATTGAACATAAAGGAATATACAGTAAGTCAAACAATTGCTTACAATGGGGAATAAAATATCAACTGGAAAAAATAAATGATAATCTTAATGAATGGAAAATGCTTGACTCCTCAGGATATTCTATTCCTCATTCTCCTGACTCTGTCGGATATACAAACCCTGATGCACAACATTACTATCCATTAGAATTAAATGATGTTGTAAATACTTATATAAATATATTGTCAAACAGATACTCCGGTTTTATACAAAATACTTTTAATATAAAAGATGACAGTGCTAAAATATCTTTAACAGCTGGTGTCCGAGCTAATTACTGGGATTTTAACAATCAATTCCTGTTAGGACCAAGAGCAACAATATCATATAAACCTGACTGGGAAAAAAATATTGTTTTACGACTTTCGTCAGGATATTACTATCAACCACCATTTTATCGTGAACTTAGAAATTTTAATGGCGAGATAAACAAAAATGCCAAAGCCCAGACATCTATACATTTTGTAGCTGCAAGTGACTGGGACTTTAAAGCATGGCACAGACCTTTTAAATTTGTTACAGAAATTTATTACAAACATCTTTACAATCTTATCCCTTACGAAATTGATAATGTAAGAGTGCAATATTATGCTAATGATAAATCTAATGGATATGCCACAGGAATAGATATGAGAATAAACGGTAACTTTGTTAAAGGTATTGAATCATGGGCAAGTTTATCTGTTATGAAAACACAGGAAGATATTCATGGCGACTATTATTACGAATATTTTAATAAAGAAAATGAACTAATTATTCCCGGCTATACTTTTGATAATACGCCTGTTGACAGTATCAGACATGAGCCGGGATATATACCGCGACCTACTGACCAAAGAGTAAATTTTAGTATGTTCTTTCAGGATTATCTGCCTATGAATCCAACATATAAAGTGCATATTAACTTTATATTTGGCACAGGACTGCCTTTTGGACCTTTAAACCATAAAAAATATCAATCTACACTTAGAACACCTCCTTACAGAAGAGTTGATATCGGCTTCTCAAAACAACTCAAAAGCGAAGAAAATAAATTGCCCTCAAATAATATTTTTAAAAATTTTAAATCCATCTGGATATGTTTTGAAGTATTTAATTTGCTGCAAATAGATAATACTATTTCTTATATCTGGATTACTGATGTTACAAACAGACAATATGCCGTGCCTAATTATCTGACTCCACGTCAAATAAATGTTAAAATATCTGCAAAATTTTAAGATTTTTTAGAGTGTCTGTATATAATAAATTTATTTTATGTAATTTTGCATTTTAAACTCTAAAAGGGGTGCCTTAAAATTACGGGCTGAGAACAAACTCATTGAACCTGCACCGGGTAATGCCAGCGAAGGAATTAATTAATATGTTAAAATATTTTATTCTTACTTATTAAACTATTAAAGTTATTCAATAACATTTCTCATCTATCCCTTTTATTTTTAATATTAATTCAGATAAAATTATGATAAAAGAAAAAATGCCAAATCAAACATCTATAACACGTAAGCCATTCCTAAATTCAAAAAAAATATATGTTAAAGGTAAAATCCATAATATAAAAGTAGCTATGCGTGAAATCCATTTATCAGACACAATTGATAGAAATGGAAATATTGAAAACAACGCACCTGTAACAGTATATGATACATCAGGACCTTATACTGACCATGACATTGATATTAATGTTAGAAAAGGACTACCAAAATTAAGAAAACAATGGATTTTAAACAGAGATGATGTTTATGAAGCAGAACAATTATCATCGGAATATGGACGCAAACGACTAAATAATAAAAAACTTGATAAACTACGTTTTGAACATATCAATACTCATCCTTTAAAAGCAAAACACGGTAAATGTCCAACTCAACTATATTATGCAAGACAAGGAATTATTACTTCTGAAATGGAATATGTTGCAATACGTGAAAATCAAAAAATAGATGAATTATTTGCTATAGGCGAATTAAAATATCAGCATAAAGGCGAAAATTTTGGCGCTAACATTCCAAAAAGTCCTATAACTCCTGAATTTGTACGCAACGAAATTGCAGAAGGAAGAGCTATCATACCTGCTAATATTAATCATCCTGAAACAGAGCCAATGATTATCGGAAGAAATTTTTTAGTAAAAATCAATTCAAATATTGGTAATTCTGCAATAACATCTTCTATAGAAGAAGAAGTAGAAAAGTCAGTATGGTCTTCTCACTGGGGAGCTGATACTATTATGGACCTTTCAACAGGTAATAATATTCATGAAACAAGAGAATGGATTATAAGAAATTCTCCTGTGCCTCTTGGCTCTGTGCCTATTTATCAAGCCATTGAAAAAGTTGATGGAAAACCGGAAAATTTAACATGGGAAATTTATAAAGATACACTTATAGAACAAGCAGAGCAAGGTGTTGATTATTTTACTATTCACGCAGGATTGCTATGGAAATATATACCATTAACAATTAACAGAACTACCGGTATTGTATCAAGAGGTGGTTCAATTATGGCAAAATGGTGTTTATATCATCATAAAGAAAATTTTTTATATACTCATTTTGATGAAATATGTGAGATATTAAACACTTATGATGTGGCTGTCTCTCTCGGCGATGGACTAAGACCCGGCTCTGTCGCTGATGCTAATGATAAAGCCCAGTTTGCCGAACTTAATACATTAGGCGAGTTAACAAAAATTGCATGGAAACATAATGTGCAAGTTATGATAGAAGGTCCGGGACATATTCCTATGCAACTTATAAAAGAAAATATGGACAAAGAACTTGATATATGCTATGAAGCTCCTTTTTATACATTAGGACCTGTTGTAACAGATATTGCACCCGGCTATGACCATATCTCTTCTGCAATAGGAGCAACAATGATTGGATGGTTTGGAACAGCAATGTTATGTTATGTTACACCAAAAGAACATCTTGGACTGCCTGATAAAGAAGATGTTAAAACAGGCGTTATTACTTATAAATTAGCTGCACATTCTGCTGACTTAGCCAAAGGACACCCAAGTGCACAAATAAGAGATAATGCTATGGCTAAAGCAAGATTTGAATTCCGCTGGCAAGACCAATTTGCTATATCATTAGACCCTGAAACATCTCTAAAATTTCACGACCAGACATTACCTGAAAAAGCATACAAATCAATGCACTTTTGCTCTATGTGCGGCTCTAAATTCTGTGCTATGAAAATTACTGAAGATGTTAAAGAATTAGCACAAAAAATGAATATATCAGAAAAACAGGCATTACAAAAAAAAATAAACGAAAAATCTGACGAATTTAAAAAAATGGGTAGTAAAATATATTTGTAAAAAATTATTAATTATTAGTATGAAATATCCATGACTGGATAATTAAAAATTATAAATTAAAAAAGTCCCCGCTACCGCACGATTGTATCGTGTGGTTTATAAACATAAATAATAATTTAATGTTCGTTAATAAAAACAATAATTTTTATTACATTTGACTCATGAGTAGTAATTACAAATTTCATAATCCAGAAGGAGTTTATTTTGTTAGTTTTGCAGTAGTTGAATGGTTAGATGTATTTACAAGAAACGAATATAAAGATATAATAATTGATGAGTTCAGTATAAAAAGGTAAAAAAAGTACGTCATTGCGAGGAACGAAGCAATCTATGCCTCTGTATTTCAGACGATTGAGATTACCACACTTCGTTCGCAATGACGAAAGCACCCTTTTTATACTGGACTCATTGATAGTTTATATAAAGACCGCACGATACAATCGTGCGGTAGCGGGTAATATAATGCCAAAATCAAAAATATTTTCGACCGCCACAGGCGGTATTATTTAATTGTTAAATAGATAAATTATTAAAAAGCCCGAATAGCCCGCACGTAGAAGGTGTTGCCCTTAGTGTTGTAGCTCTGATAGCCATCGCCGAAGTACTGTCTCCAGGCGGTGAGGTTGTTGTACTCCGTAGAACTCCAGTAGTTGCTATTAGCAAAACCGCCAAATCCAAGCATTTTCATCGCATAAAGCTTGTTTAATTCATCTTTACTTGGTAAATACCAGTCGCTATAACCACCCAATACTAAATCTCCACATAATCTTGCTGCTATACCGGCTGTTAAACAGCCGGCCATGATGTCTATGGTGTTTTGATTGCCTGTGCCTATTGCAAAACCATCTGCACCTGATGTTGCTCCATAACAACCCCATTCTGCGCTAGTGCTTTGGTCGCTTGGAGCGGCTATTAAGCCGTGTCTAACATTAGCATCGTAACCAGGGTCTTCAGATATTAAGAAATAAGCAATAATACCACCTTGGTAACTTTCTCCAATAGATAAATCATTAATATTTCCGTCTGTCCATGTCGGCACTCCATTTTTGTATTTTAATAATTGTCCGTTTAGACCTGTCGCAACTGTTACCCATGCTGTACCGTTCCAATATAGCATTTGACCCGAAACTGTTCCATTTATAGCTGATGCCTGGCTGCCTGTGTAAACCGGGTCGGTTTCGCTTGTTAAAAATCCGCTTACATCGGGTATTTCGCTGCGTACTTGTGCTGTTGAATCGCCCAAGGCGGTTTTTGTTGCCAAACTGCTTAAATCCTGTATTTCGTTGGTTGCATCACCATCAACTTCGGCTGTGAGATAACCATTATTTGATACAAAAGCATCTACTTCCGCCTCATTTAAAGTTGTATCAGTTGTTGAATATCCATTGTTTGAAACATAACCATCTACTTCTGCTTCGGTTAACTGCGTGTCGGTATTATCAAGATATGCACTTAAATCAATATCTGTTGCTGTGCCGTTATTGGTAATGGTTAAGATGTTTCCAACAAGTTGTAAATCCTGTATTTCGTTGGTTGCATTGCCGTCAACTTCGGCTGTGAGATAACCATTATTTGATACAAAAGCATCTACTTCCGCCTCATTTAAAGTTGTATCAGTTGTTGAATATCCATTGTTTGAAACATAACCATCTACTTCTGCTTCGGTTAACTGCGTGTCGGTATTATCAAGATATGCACTTAAATCAATATCTGTTGCTGTGCCGTTATTGGTAATGGTTAAGATGTTTCCAACAAGTTGTAAATCCTGTATTTCGTTGGTTGCATTGCCGTCAACTTCGGCTGTGAGATAACCATTATTTGATACAAAAGCATCTACTTCCGCCTCATTTAAAGTTGTATCAGTTGTTGAATATCCATTGTTTGAAACATAACCATCTACTTCTGCTTCGGTTAACTGCGTGTCGGTATTATCAAGATATGCACTTAAATCAATATCTGTTGCTGTGCCGTTATTGGTAATGGTTAAGATGTTTCCAACAAGTTGCAGGTCTTGTATCTCGTTGGTAATATCGCCGTCAACTTCGGTATCTAACTTATTATCCCAGTTTGTAATATCTGTACTTGTAATTCCATTAGCTGGTGAAGCAACAAATACGGGATCGGTTTCACTTATTGTTCCTGTAATATTATTTGCTGTTTTTGCATGTAAAGCATAAGGAACACTCAATAATTGACTTGTGCCAGTTATAGTATAAGTAGTTCCGCCTGCTACTGTTGGGTCGGTTTCTGTTTTAATAAAATAAATATCATTTGCCCAATCTATTGTAGCAAAATCGCCACTTACTAAAATTCCTGTACCAATTTCTAAACTTACTAATCCATTAGCATTGCTTGTTGGCGATTGAGTTTCTACATAAACTGCTGTTCCGCTTGCTGAACCTTGCAAAATGCTTATTTGCATTCCCATATCTTGGTTAATTACAAGTTGGTCACTTACATCTCTTATTACTGCTTGATAGCTCATTTTTTCTGGTGATTGAGCAAACGCACTTGCAGTTAATAATACTGCTACGAAAATTGTAAATACTTTTTTCATTTTTTTGTCTCCTTTTTTTAGTTTTTAATAATTTTAAATGTTTTAATTTCTTTGTTGTTTTGGATTATTTTTAGAAAATAGGTAGCAGGCACAAGATTGCTCATAACAATGCTTGTTTCATCGTCTTCAACTTTTTTGTTTTCTAAAAGTTTTCCGTTAATGTCAAAAAGCTGATATTCCATTGATTGGATGCTGAGCGAAGTCGAAGCATCAACTTTCAGCGTTAAAAAATCAGTTGTCGGATTTGGATAAGCCGAGCATTGCAAAGTAATGCCTTTGGCTTCTTCAATTCCTGTTACAACTGAAATTTCAAACGGTTGCTGCACGCCTTGTGCCACAGAACCATTTGTTCCTGTGTTGGTGGTGTAAACGACTTGTCCTACGGTATAGCTCACCGTTCCGCCTCCGCCACTACTTGCCTCTCCACCTGCTGTGGTGGTCGCTTCTTGGGCGTGTAGACTTGTTAGTCATCCAAGACCAAGTAGCATTACTGTTGTTAATAATTTCTTTTTGTACTTCATTTGTTATCTCCTGTTTTTAATTTAAAAATTTACTCACATTTTAATTTACATTTAAAGGTGTTCCCCAAAGGATATCGCTTCGCTCTACCTACGGGGCAAGCGTGAGATCGCTTCGCTTAGTTCAGGTTTCGGTAACTTCCATCATGAATTTTACTTAATTTATTACATACTGGACAGGTAAACTTACTACCTTTTGAATAGTATATATATACATCTACCTCTTTTTCCAATTCTTTTATCTCTATATTGGCTATTCGCCAGGGATCCGAAACTTGTAATATTTTATTTAACGCTTCAATAAAACTATATACTATTTTTTTTATATTTTTGCAACACAAAGATAGGTTATTTTATTTTTCCATACATTTTACCGAAGAACCAAAAAAAATCATAATTCATAATTATTTAAAATGTCATTAACGCATCCTAATGTAATGAGTATTGCCGGATTTGACCCGAGCGGAGGAGCCGGAATACTTGCTGATATTAAAACTTTTGAATCAAATCTTGCTTATGGATTTGGCATCTGCTCTGCCATTACTTTACAAAATGATATTGATTTTATTGATTTAAAATGGATAGACACTAAAATTATTATTAATCAAATAAATATTTTACATAACAGATTCAATTTTGAATTTGTGAAAATAGGTCTTATTGAAAATATTGATATACTTGAAACAATTGTAAATAAATTATTATCATTTAATAAAAACACAAAAATTGTTTGGGACCCAATTCTTAAAGCCAGCGCAGGTTTTGTGTTTCATAAGAATTTTTCTGAAAATAAATTGTTTGACTTATTAAGAAAAATATATTTGATAACACCAAATTTTGATGAAGCAAAAGAAATTTTTGGTAATACTGAATCAAGTAAAATAACCAGATTAATAAAAACAGAGAATATTTGTTCTGTATTAGTAAAAGGAGGACATAATAAAGATAATACAGTTGATGATATATTACATAAAAAAGATGAGATTACAGTTTTTAAAGGAAAAAAACTTAATAAAAACAACAAACATGGAACAGGTTGTGTTTTATCTTCAGCCATAACAGCAAATTTGGCAAATAATTACAACTTAAAAGAATCTTGCGAAAAGGCAAAAAAATATGTTTTGAATTTTATGCTAAGTAACAATACTTATTTAGGTTATCATATAAAACATCAATGACCAAAGGTAGTTTAGAGTTTAGAGTTTAGAGTTTGAAGTTTAAAGTTTGAAGTCAAAAGCCAAAAGCCAAAACCAAAACAAAAAAATCCAAAACCTATAACCTATAACCTATAACCTATAACCTATAACCCAAAACCTAAAACCAAAATAATAAAATATCAGGAAATTTTTAATTTAAAAAAGTTATATTTTGTAAACAGATGCCAGACAACAATTCCTACGCTAACAGATATATTTAAAGAGTGTTTTGTGCCAAATTGAGGAATTTCTATACAATCATCAACTAAATTCATAATCTTATTATCAACACCTTTTACTTCATTGCCAAAGATAACAGCAATTTTTTTATTAAAATCAGGACTGAAATTATCAAGAGATATACTTTTATCAGCTTGTTCTATTGCATAAATCTGAAAATTATTTTTTTTTAGTTTGTCTATTGCCTGTTTTGTAGTATCAAAATATTCCCAATCTACCGAATCTGTTGCTCCTAATGCGGTTTTTTGTATTTCCCTGTGTGGAGGGCTCGCTGTGATACCACATAAATAGATTTTTTCAATTCTAAAAGCATCAGATGTTCTAAAAACCGACCCTATATTATTTAAACTTCTTATATTATCAAGCACAATAAATATAGGAATTTTATTCGCTTGTTTAAATTCATCAATATTTAATCTGTTGAGTTCTTCATTTTTAAGTTTTCGCATAAGAAATAAGTGTTTTTTTTAATTATCTGCAAATTTATATAATAACATTTAAGGGGACTTAAAAAAGAGAATATTAAAATTTTAAAGTATATCAAATTTTAATTTTAAATTTGTAAATTCCTAAAATTAATAAGATAAACAATTTTTACATTGGAAGTTATAAATAATAAAATAGCAGAAACACCTTTGATGAAGCAATATAATGCTATCAAGGCAAAATATCCTGATGCATTATTATTGTTCAGAGTTGGTGATTTTTATGAGACCTTTGGAAAAGATGCTATCAAGGCATCTGATATATTAGGAATTGTCCTTACTAAAAGAGCAAATGGCAAAAAATCTTATATTGAATTAGCCGGATTTCCTCATCATTCTATTGATACTTATTTACCTAAATTGGTAAGAGCAGGACATCGTGTAGCTATATGCGACCAGTTGGAAGACCCTAAATTAACAAAAAAAATTGTTAAAAGAGGCGTTACTGAATTAGTTACCCCGGGCGTATCTTATAATGATAATGTTCTTGATATTAGAGAGAATAATTACCTTGCCAGCATCCATATTCAAGGTAAAATGACAGGTATATCCTTTTTAGATGTCTCAACAGGAGAATTTTTTATTGCTCAGGGCTCAATAGAATATATTGATAAATTGATGCAAAGTTTTAAACCGAGTGAGCTTATTGTGCAAAAAAATAAACTCAATGAATTTTGCGATTTATTTGGAAAAAATTTCTATACAAATACTTTTGAGGACTGGGTTTTTACAAAGGACTTTACCTATGATTTGCTGCTAAATCATTTTGGCACTACATCCTTAAAGGGCTTTGGTATTGATGATATGCACAATGCAATTATTGCAGCAGGAGCAGCTTTTCATTATCTTTCCGAAACACATCACGATAAGACAAAACATATTTGTAAAATATCAAGAATTGAAAAAGATAAATATGTATGGTTAGATAAATTTACTATAAAAAATTTGGAAATTTTAAATTCTGTCAATGAGAACGCATCTACTTTGATAGATGTAATGGACCATACTATTTCGCCTATGGGAGCACGTCTGCTTAAAAGATGGATAACGCTTCCTTTAAAAGATAAACAATTTATAGAAGACCGTTTAAATGTAGTTGAATATTGTATAAAAAATTTACAGATAAGTGATACTTTAAGGCAAAACATAAAACTTATCGGTGATTTGGAACGTTTGATTTCCAAAGTTGCTGTTGGGAAAATTATTCCTCGCGAATTAGTCCAGATAAAACGGGCTTTGTTTGCAATTGAACCTATTAAAACAAAATGTGCTGAAGCAAAAAATCAAGCTTTAAAAAAGATTGCAGACCAACTTAATCCATGTAAACTTATAAGTGATAAAATTGAAAAAGAAATTAATCCTGACCCACCTGCAT